>JAQULH010000012.1:6731-33245 GCA_029004215.1 Patescibacteria group bacterium
TTTTTTGGTATCATGTTCAGACATGACATCGAAAATAAGCATCAAATCCGTCCTAAAGGCCTATTGGCCGTACATTAAAGCCCAAAAAGGTTGGGTTATTTTGACTTATACGGGTGCATGTCTTGGCGTCATATGCCAGATGATTACGCCTTGGTTTTATAAGGATTTGTTGGATGTCATCACGACTAATATTCAGAGCCCGTTAAAGGCTGATTTGCTTTGGATTTTATTAGGTATCCTTTTCTTGAACTTGGGGGGATGGCTCAGTTACCGCGTGGGCGGATTTGTCGCGTCCTATGTCCAGCCTATTATTTTGGCAAACATGGACAGGAAGAATTTAGACCATTTGCTTGGCCATTCTTACCAATTTTTTACCAACAATTTTGCGGGCTCATTATTGCGTAAGATTCAGCGTTTTTCCAGGGCGTTTGAACGCATCATGGATGAAACCGAATGGAACGTGATTCCTTTATTAATTACGATCGTGATAACTGTCGGCGCCTTATTCCTGCGCAACGGCACACTGGCTTGGATCACGATTATTTTTATCTTAGTGGTTATTTTGGGCAACTATCTCTTTTCTTGGTGGAAATTAAAATACGATTTAAAGCGGGCCGAGAAAGACACGGAAGTTTCCGGGGCTTTGGCCGATGTCATCAGCAACAGCGTTAACGTCAAACTGTTTTCAGGTTATGGGTTTGAGAAGAATAAATTTTTTAACGTTACAGAGCAGCTCAGAAAGTTGCAGAGTCTGACTTGGTTCCTGGGGGAAGCTAATTTTGCTTTCCAGGCTTTGATGGGCGCTTTCCTTGAATTTGGTGTCATGTACTTAGCTGTCAGTTATTGGCAAAAGGGGATGATATCAATCGGTGACGTGATCTTGGTCCAGGGTTACCTGATTGCCTTGATAGGGCGCATATGGAATGTGGGACGTGTCATGAGGAATTTGTATGAGGCTTTTTCCGATGCGCAGGAAATGGTTGATATCGTTGAAAAACCATATGATGTGATGGACTCCAAGGGCGCTAAACCGCTCAAAATCAAAAAAGGCCAGATTGCTTTTGAAGATGTTACGTTCAACTACAACCAAACCAGGGAAATCCTCACGAACTTTGATTTGACGGTAGCTCCGGGCGAAAGGGTCGCTTTGGTCGGACCTTCGGGCGCGGGCAAATCAACTATCGTCAAACTGCTTTTGCGTTTTTATGACTTGGATGGCGGCAAGATTTCGATCGATGGCCAGGATATCAAAAAAGTCACCCAAGCCAGTTTGCGCGACCAGATTGCACTTGTGCCGCAAGACCCATTCCTTTTCCATCGGACAGTCAGGGATAACATCCGTTATGGCCGCCGCGATGCCACTGACGAGGAAGTGCAAAAAGCTGCCAAGCTGGCCCATTGCGATGAGTTTATCGTGAACTTGCCAAATGGCTACGAGACTTATGTTGGTGAGCGCGGCATCAAGCTCTCGGGCGGCGAGCGTCAACGTGTGGCCATTGCCCGCGCCATTTTGGCTAATGCGCCCATCTTGGTTCTGGACGAAGCGACCTCCAGCCTTGACTCTGAGTCAGAATCTTATATCCAAGATGCACTTAGGAATCTCATGAAAGGCAAAACAGTTCTGGTTATTGCCCATCGCCTCTCAACCATCATGCAGATGGATAGGATAGTGGTCGTGGAAGATGGCAAAGTTGTTGACCAGGGTACTCACCAAGAACTTTTATCCAGGGAAGGCTTATACCAAAAGCTTTGGAACATACAAGCTGGTGGGTTTATCAGCTAATTCCCCCTCCCCGACATGCGTCGGGGCATCCCCCTTTAATAAAGGGGGAAGTAGGGGGTATTGCGTTGGACTTACCAGGTTATTTGGGTTAAACTGGCTGTCATATGAAGTTATCCAAGGAAGAAATCGCGCATTTGGCCAAGCTGGCCAGGCTGGATTTGCCCGAAGAAAAATTGGAGAAAATAACCAAGGATTTTGGGTCTATTTTGGAATATGTCGGCCGGATCCAAAAAGTGGATATCCAGGGCATTGAGCCTTTTACCATGCCTGCCAAGAGCGAGGGCTGGAGGCCAGACGAGGCTTTTGAAGTCGACGAAGCAACCCGTGAATTGATTTTGGCTAATTTTCCGGAACGGGCCGGCGACTTATTGGCTGCGCCCGGCGTCTTCGAAACACCAAAAAAGTAGTTTATGAAACCACTTAACGAAATTACAATTGCCGAAGCCCGCAAGCTGCTGGATGAAGGGGTAGCTACGTCAAAGGAATTGACGCAGGCTTGTTTAACCCAGATCCAAAGTTTGGACGGTGCACTGCACGCTTTTTTGGAAGTTTATGCTGATGATGCCTTGGCCGCAGCTGACCAATCCGATCAACGACGAACCGATGGTAACGTCTTGAGCAAGCTAGATGGTATTCCAGTTGCTATCAAAGACAACATGCTCTTGCAGGGCAAAGCTTGCACGGCTGGTTCAAAAATTTTGCAGGGCCACATTGCTGCCTATAATTCAACAGCAGTCAGGAAGCTGATGGAGGCTGGGGCTGTCATCTTGGGCAGGACAAACATGGATGAGTTTGCCATGGGCTCTTCGACCGAGCATTCGGCTTATGGCCCAACCAAACACCCCCGTGATCCTGAGCGCGTGCCAGGCGGTTCGTCCGGCGGCAGCGCCGTGGCAGTGGCTGCCAATATGTGTTTGGGCGCTTTGGGCTCTGACACGGGCGGTTCCATCCGCCAGCCAGCCTCGATGTGCGGCATCTTTGGGCTCAAGCCAACCTATGGTCGCGTATCGCGTTACGGCTTGATGGCCATGGCCTCATCACTCGACCAGATTGGCCCAATGACAAAGTGCGTTGAAGATGCGGCCATCATCCTGGATACTATCCAGGGTCAAGATCCCAGTGACCAAACTACAAGTGACACGGAACCATTTCGAATCTCGAAGCTCGAATCTCGAAGCTCGAATGATCTGAAAGGTTTGAAGATCGGTTTGCCAAAACAGGCCTGGCAAGCAGGCGGCATAGAGAGTCGCGTGCTTGAAAATACCAAGGCAGCCCTCGCAGAATTGGAAAAAGCCGGCGCAGAAATGGTTGAGATTGATTTGCCTTATGCTGATGAAGCCCTGGCCGTCTATTATATATTGATGCCGTGCGAAGTTTCGGCCAACTTGGCGCGTTTTGACGGCATGCGTTATGGCTTGCGCAAGCAAGGTCTGCCCTTGTTCGAGACTTACGCCCAATCACGCGCTGAAGGTTTTGGGGATGAAGTTATGCGTCGTATCTTGCTCGGCACCTTTGCCTTGTCCTCGGGTTATATTGACGCTTATTATGTCTGCGCCAAAAAAGTTCAGGCTCTGATCAGGCAAGCTTACGAAAGAGCTTTTAACGAAGTGGATTTGATAGTCACGCCAACTTGTCCGGCCACTGCTTTTCGTTTGGGTGAAAAGTTAAATGACCCGTTAGCCATGTACCTTGAGGATGTTTTTACAGTCAGCGTCAACGTGGCAGGCGTGCCAGCCATCTCAATGCCTTGCCAGGAAGATGGGGGAATGCCGGTCGGCCTGCAGCTCATAGGCAAGTGGTTTGACGAAGCGACAGTGCTCTCTGCGGCCAAGGTTTTGGAGTCAGAGTTGGCAAAACAATAAATTATGTACGAAGAAACAGTTTACACAGGATCAACGGGCACTCCAGTCGGCTGGATAATTTTTGGCGTAGTAGCAGCGATTTTGCTCTTGATCGGGCTCGCGTTGCTGATACGCTGGGTCAAACGTCGAATTTCGCGGCCGGAGATGTGGGGCATGTCGCGGGAGGAAGTCACGCGGCGGTGGCAGGAAATCAGGGGCGTCAGCGGGCAGCACGGGCAAATGGGCATGAAGATGGCTCTTATGGAGGCTGATAAGCTTTTGGATTCAGCTCTCAAATCCCTCATGATGCCGGGCGAGACTTTGGGTGAAAGGCTAAAAGTCGCTTGCTATAAATATCCTGCTTTGAGGAATGTTTGGCCGGCCCACAAACTCCGCAACCAGCTCGTCCACCAACATGACTTCCAACTTTCAGATCGTGAAACTCGCCGGGCTTTGGATGAATACGAGCGCGCTTTAAAGACTTTGAATATACTCTGACATGATCCCTTGGTTTGAGTTCCATTCATTCATGCTTGGGCCGATACGCATCCAAGTTTGGGGTACATTGGTTGCTTTGGGTTTTTTGGCAGCTATTTGGGTCGCAGCTCGCCGCGCCAAGCAACAAAACATCCATCCCAACCATATCTGGAACATGGCGCCGTGGATTTTGGTCTCGGCTTTTGTCGGAGCCAGGCTTTTCCATGTCTTATTTTATAGCCCGATTTGGTATTGGTCGCACCCTTGGGAAGCCATAAACTTCGCACTCCCTGGTTTTTCCATGATGGGTGGAGTGATCGGCGGAGTTTTGGCTGGTTTGGTCTACGCCAAATATCATAAGCTTAACCTTTGGTCCATGGCTGACCTCGTGGCTTATGCTTTGCCTTTGGGTTCAGCTATCGGGCGCATCGGGTGTTTTTTGATCCACGACCATCCTGGTACGCTGACGAACTCTATCTTGGGCGTTCAATATCCCGATGGTGTGCGGCATGACCATGGCCTGTATCTTTCGCTTTTAGGTTGGGGCATGTTCATCTTGTTTTATTTTTTGGGGCGCAAAAAACGGCCGCCAGGTTACTTTGTCGGCTTTTGGCTGGTAATCGACGGGACAGTCAGGTTTGTTTTGGATTTTTACAGGATCGGGGATACGCGATATATTGGTTTGACGCCTACGCAGTGGTTGCTCATACTGACAGTCACTGCAGGCATATTCATCTTGAAACGAAGCTCGAATCTCGATTTTATGAACCAAGACAATGCAAAGATAGTGAATTTTTATGAATTGGACGCCTGGAAACAGGGCCATGAATTCGTTTTGGCTATATACGACATAACGAAGCAATTTCCGAAAGACGAAATGTTTGGTATTGTGAGTCAGATGCGAAGAGCCGCCGTCTCAATTACCTCGAATATCGCAGAAGGGTTTTCAAGGAGAAGTCCAAAGGAAAAAATGCAGTTTTATAGCATAGCAGGAGGTTCTTTGACTGAATTACTTAATCAGTTATTCATATCTAGAGATGTTGGTTATTTAGAGGCAGATAAATTTAAGGAGTTACAAGAAAAGAATGTTAGAGTTCACATGATATTAAATGGTTTAATCGCTAAAACCCAGACGTTTATTAACTCTTAATCGAGCTTCGAGATACGAGCTTCGAGCTTCGAATATGGATCAAACAGACAAGACAAGACAGATTTTTCTTGTGGGCACCATTATCCTCGGCGCGCTGATTGTCGGTGGTTTAGTTTGGGCCATTGCCATGGGGCCTGGCCAAAGCAACGGGAATATAGATGCCAACATTGTTTTTAATGATGATACCAACCCTGTTCAAGGGCCATCAGATGCTAAGGCTACTGTCCGCATTTATAGCGATTTCCAATGTCCGGCTTGCAAGGTTGCTGAGGCGCCTTTGCGCCAAGTGATGAAAGATTACGAAGGTAAGGTGCGTTTCATTTGGAATGATTTTCCGCTCATGTCTTTGCATACCAATTCCAAGTCAGCGGCCATTGCCGGCCGCTGTGCCCAAGAGCAAGGCAAATTTTGGGAATTTGCCGCCAAGCTTTACGATTCACAGGAACAATGGTCAGCCTTACCCGCTCCCAGTGATTTTTTCATAAATCTGGCTGACAGCCTTGCTTTGGACAAGGAGCATTTTGCGGCTTGCTTGGGCCAGGATGCGCCGGCAGCCAAGGTCATTGGAGATTATCAAGAAGCTATGGGCATGGGTTTGGATTCAACGCCAAGCTTTTTCGTGAACCGGCAAAAATACGTTGGGGTTCTCGATGTTAATACCTGGCACCAAGTTTTGGATGCACAACTCGCAAAATAACGAAGCTCGAATTTCGATTTGCCCGAGCTTCGAGATTCCAGCTTCGAGCTTCGATCCTAGTTGACAATTGGTTACGCGGACATGAAAATGTAGCAACTAAGACCATTAGGTCTGTTGATAAAATTATCCACAGTTAACTATTTCACTTTATGGAGAACGAAGACCAGCCCAAAGAATCAATGGGTTTTTGGCAAGCGAATCCTAAGACAATGTTTGCCTTAGGGCTTATTACCGGCGTGGCAGTCATGGCCGTGATCGCCTTGGGCTTCATCGTAAATTTCTTGCTTTCAGGCAAGAATGTCAGTGCTCTGACGGCCAATAGCCAGCAGGTTGCCCAGCAGCCCACCGCTCAGCAGCCGACAACTGACCCGACTGCTCAGCAGCCGACAACTGACCCGACTGCTCAGCAGCCGACAACGCCTTCCCAGCCTCCCAAGGCAGTAGATGAGGCTAAGGATCATATCTGGGGCCAAAAGACAGCTAAGGTGACTTTGATCGAATATTCTGACTTTGAGTGTCCGTATTGCGCCAAGCATTATGACACCATGGAACAGATTAAAAAGGCTTATCCCAATGATGTAAGGATTGTTTTCCGTCATTTCCCGCTCTCATTCCACCCCAATGCCGAGAAAGCAGCCGAAGCTTCAGAATGTGCCGCAGCCCAAGGTAAGTTCTGGGAAATGCATGATAAGATTTTTGCTGCCAACAAAGCGGGGGCAATGAGCGTTGATGCCTGGAAGCAGGCAGCCAAGGATCTTGGTTTGAATACGGATAAGTTCAACAAGTGTCTGGATAGCGGCGAGACAGCCAAGATAGTATCAGCTGACCAGGCTGAAGGATCAGCTGCTGGCGTGGGCGGCACACCGGCCACCTTTATCAACGGCACTTTGGTGGAAGGCGCTTTGCCTTTCGATTCCTTCAAGACCCAGATCGAAGCCGCCGGAGCCAAGAACTAAATTTCACAATCTCAAAAAGACCGGGCAACCGGTCTTTTTGGTATATGTGGGTTAGGCCTTCTTGCCTCTCAAGGCCGAGAATTGATCTTTGGCGATAGACAACAGATGATCCGTAGTTCTATTAATCTCATCCCTAATATATTTGGCATTGCTATATTGCGAAGGGTAGCCGACCAGTTCCATGAAGCCGACGCCCTTTGATTTTTTGCCGTCGAAAATACCTTCCACATGCAATGGGCCTTCCCAATAGTTAATGGCGCCAAAGAGCATCTCTTGGTTTTTAATTTTTGCCTTTAGATTCAAATTAATATTTTTGGCAGGTATCTTGATATTCCATTCTAACGGATAAACTGCCTGGCTTTTAGGGCTTGTCCATGACCGGCCAAAAGGGACTATTTCAATTTTTTTATGGTTTTCCTGCTTGTTGTTGGGATAAGATATGTCTGCCGAATAAATTTTTACCTTGCCGTCATCATATTTGTAACAAACTATTTCAGTATCATCCTCCAATTGTATTGAGAACCAATCCCATGTGTATTTGGAATGGCTGACGTCAGCCCATTGGTGGTCCATCCACGATTTGCCGGCCACATCAATCCATTTATCTTTGATTTTAATCCGACCTTCTGTTTTTAAGTTGGTCAAAGAATAATAGTAGGAGGCTTTTGAATTAAGTTTAAGAAAACCCTTGCCGCCTTCGAGCAATGGTTTTTTAGATAAGCTCATCTCCAAATCCAAATACTCGTTTTTTATATGGTAGGTTGCCTTGCCGGTTTTTTCAATGGCGCAGTTGATGTAGCTGTTCTTAAGTTCCGGATTTAGATAGTTTATGTAGAGCAAAGGTTTGGAGAAACTGTCAGCCGAAACAATGGAAAAAGGGGATATCTTATGATAAAACTTTTTATGGTTTATATCAGAGACGAGGGAATGGGAAAAATAAGATGTTTTGAGTGGGATTTTACTTAAGTACGGTATCTTGACCTTTTTTACATCCACCTTGAACAAACAATCCATGAACGAATAATCGTGGCCACTCTTATCTTTAAGGTTACCATTAAAATACCACCATTCAACTATGCAATCATGGGATGACTCGTCTTCCGGGAATTTTATGGGCTGGAATTCTTTGCGCATAGAGTATGTTGGTTTGGTACTAGCTTGCAGCCAGTTGGGATAAGTTCAGGGCTTTGTCGATGACCGTAGGTTCTTTGCCGATGGGAGAAGCTATTGGTTCACTGCGTAGGAGCTGATAGCCTTCTTTTGCGGCAGTCACGTAAAAATCTCCATGGCCGACCAGGAAAGCATACCTGCCTTTTGCGTCGCTGATTTGAGTTTCCAGAACCCGGTTAAAGCGGGTGTCCATAATACGCACGATGGCATTGTGGATGGGTTTGCCGGTCTTGGCATCCTTGACCACTCCATAGGAAGGCGGCTTTTTTTGGAGCGTTAAGCGGCGGAACATCAAATATGTCAGGACTTGGAAAATGACTAAGCCAAGATAGGTGTAGCTTGGGGACAGTATAAAAGTACCAAGAGCAAGGCCTGTCGAGGTCAGGGCCAGATAACTTAAAATTTGTTTTAAAGTCTTTTTACGTTTCAGCTCCTTTAGGGGCGCGAGTTGTTCTTGTGGATCAACCGGAATGTTTTTGACGATGACAGTGTCGTTTTCCAGATTCAACTTAGGCGCTGTCAACAATTCTTCGAATGGCAAGTCTTGCGTTTGGCCGACTAACAAAGTTGTCGGGAAAGTAAAGCCTTTTTTAGCAGTCTCCAGGGTATATTGCCCTTTATCAACCAGGAAGTAGTACCTGCCTTGGGCATCGGTTATCTTAGTTTGTAAAGTCTTGCCTGTACTGTCGATGACCCTGACAGCCGCTAAATCAATTGGTATCTTGCTCAAGCTGTTGTAAACCACGCCATATTTTTTCCTTTTTTCGCGAGTAAATAGCAACAAGGGTTGGGTAAAGAGGAAAAATAAATAATTGAAAATGGCAGCAGAACCGGCCGCAGCTGTTACAGTCGCGATACCAGCTGCAGCTAAAGCTGGCACGGCCACTGCCTGGATTTGCGGCTCAGCCAAGGTTTGTTGAACCTGCTCTGTTGTTTGGATGATTTGGCGCCCAATTTTAGACTCAGAAAAAGAGGTAATAGCCGTACCAACGCCTTTCATTACATCTTGGGTTGCCGAGTTGATTGTCCTAGCCAAGGGTTCAAGAGCTTTTGGGACAGGTACGTTAAAGATTGTGGGAGGTGGTTGGCTGGCACCAGTACCCGGTTGGCCTTCAGGGCCAGGGGTTGGTTGAGGCTGGCCGCCTTCCGTTGGAGGCGTGGTGATACCACCGCCTCCTTGTTCAACTCCTCCTCCGACCCCTGGAGGCGTCACACCGGGTTGTTCACCGGGGCCTGTTTCTTCAGTTGGAGGAGTAGTCCCTGGCGGAGTTACTTCTTCTTGAGGTGGAGTTGGAGGAACCGGAGTCTCTGGAGGCGTAGGTGTTGGTGTGGGAGGCGTTGGAGTTTCTGGCGGGGTTGGGGGAGTCGGAGTCGGCTCTGGCGTAGGCTCAGGTGTTGGGGTGGGAGGTGGGATAGTTGAGCCGCCAGTGCCGCCTCCACCGGGAGTGCCACCGCCTCCACCGGATGGTCGGTTGGCGCATGGGCGCCAATCAGTCCTGACATTGCATGTAGCGCAAGAAAAATTAATTTGGCCGGCTAAAGTCCCGGGTGTGCCGGCGCTGCCTGCAAACACTCCCGATGAGCCAATGGTCACCCCGCTCATGTTTATCCAGCCTAATTGGCTGGACCAAGCATAACCGCCCAAAATGCCGCCACAATTATTGGTTACGCTGACAAGGTTGGGACTAAAATTGATCCAACCAAAATTGTCGCTCCAGGCATAGCCTGTAATGCCTGTATCAGTGATTGTCAGGCCTCCGTTGCTCGGGTGAAAATTAATCCAGCCCAATTTATCACCCCAGGCATATTTGTCGGGGTCGATGATTGAACCAACCGAAAGTGAAGCACTGGCCTTGTAAGGGAAGACCAGGCCGATGGCTGCAGTTAAAGCGCAAAGGCTAATGATTTTAACCCAGACAGGCATAACTTTTTAGTTTGGGGTAGTTTCTATGGCAGGAGAAGGCGAAGGCTCGACAGGTGCGGGGACGATTTCTGTTGGCATGGGAGTCGGATCAGGCACCGGAACGGGTATTGGATCTGGGGTTACGACAGGATCTGGAATAATGTCTGCAGGAGTTGGTACGGGATCTGGTTCTGAGGCTGGAGCTGGGTCGAGAGTTGAAGTTGAAGCAGGATCAGGTGCTGGAGCTGGGGTTAAAGTCGGATCCGAAGCCGGCGTTGGAACAGGCGTGGGGGCTGGGGTTGTTTGTTGTGGGGCGACAGGAGTTTGGAGAACATCTTGTGATAGGCCAATATCTGTAACACTGCCGTCGCTTGAAAAAACTTTACCCGCTTTGGAGCCAAAAGCATGCCAACCAAACATTAAGCCGGAAGTTTGGGCTTGCTCAAGTTGGATGCTAAAACCTTTGGTATTTGCCGTACTGATCCAATAAGAACCAACTACTTTGTCCATTGGGGTTAAGGCGATGATTGGTTGGTAGGGATATTCTTTATCGAACTGGACGGTAACCTTGGTGTCACCTTGCATTATCTTGGCCTGGCCCACGCTGTCAGGCCCCAAGTTCAACTGCTCATCCAGCGCCAGGGCACCGGAGGTGACGAGGTCATCCAATGAACCGGATGACAGCGCGGAACTTATTTTAAGCGTGTCTATTTGGGTTTGCGCGTCCTTAATTTTGTCGTTTAAGTCTTTAATAGCCTGACCTTCTACAGCAATCATCGACACATAATCATAACCCAGTATATTGCCGTCCGTATCGTAAAGTACAAGGCTGGGCATGGAAGACTTGAGATAATCGGCTACCGGCCCAACGTTCACCCGGTTGTTTTCACGCCCGTCTTTGAAAGTGTAGTCATAAAAATTGGTGTCGAGGATTTGCTCCAGGCCGTAAGAAGACGCGCCCAGAATAGTTTTAACAGACAGTGCTGACACGGGACAAACGCCGCCCGTGCCGTGCCCCACAACGCCCGTGGCCGACACGCACAACGGCTCGAGGGCCGCTGCGGCGGTTGGGAGGTTGGTTATACCAAGCTGAGTAGTGGTAGCACCTCCAGCGATCGTCATCCCATCATCCGTCGCTAAAACATTTGCCCCGCTCCTGTATAAATTTGTATCCTGCGCCGAGCCAAAAAGTAATCCATCTTTAGCACTATCATGCCAAACATATTTGCTATTTATAATAATCCCAAAAGGATTAGCGGCGGCACTTTGGATATATGAATTGGCGGTCGGAAACTGTAAATTTGTACCCAATATATTTACGGAACCGTCTCCTTTTACGACAAAAAGATTTGCTCCAGTGTCATTTCTATTAACTGCAAAATAGCCGTCCGTGGCACTCGGTGCAATGTTAGCGGCAACCACAGCAAAATTATTTATATTAGTGTTGTCCCAATTGGCACTAATCGGTCTGGAAGTTCTATTACTACTGTCGTATGCTTCTAGATACCACTCCCCCCAATCACTACCGGCTTGATGGTAATTTCTTTCAAGAGACATGTAACCAGCTGGAACACCTGCTGTAGCGTGGGCCAGGTTGTATCCCATCATCAGAATGGAAGAATCTACACCAAGGTTGCTCACCGGAAAATTTCTGATTTCTGCATCATTTACAGCGGGGAGAGCGCCTGCTTTTAAAGATATTTTGCTAGTTAGGCCAGTTAGCCCCAAATTGCCCAAAGCATCAATATTTGTTGTGCTGACGTTGTTAACGAATAGTTTGCGCCAATAATTTGCCGCCCCGCCCAAGTCATATGAGTTAGTGGTGCCGGGCAAAACTTGGCCGTAAGTCACTATGTCTCCGCTCATGATGGTGCCTGAAGCAAAGACATTCCGCCATGTATGTTCGCTAGAGCCCAAGTCATACAAGTTGGTTGAAGAAGGTGCGACTGTGCCAGCCACTGTCAGCCTGTATAGATATGGATTGGTGGTTCCAATGCCAATATTAATCTTGTTTGCTTCGATCGACGAACCTTTTATCGTCATTCCATCACCCAAATTACCATCACTGTCCCGAACGCTCAGTGTCAGCCTGCCACAGACCCACAAGCCGCAGTCTGATCTAGTATAAAGCTTGCCAAAATTAAAAGTGTCAGTTGTTCCGGGATAATTGTTGAAGAAATCAATGGCTGCAGCGTAGGACGCGCCGGGTGTTGAAGCAGTAGATAACAATTTAAGCAGTGCGTTATTAGAATTTAATTGGTTTATTGACAGTTTATTATTGATGGTCCCATCGCCTATGGCTGCACCATTTTGGTCAACCTTGAAAAAACTGCTGCCGACATCCAGGGTGCTGCTAGCGTAAATGCCGCGCCAGGCATTTGTATTAGAACCTAAATCATAAAAATTAGTTATTGTTGGATTGATACTTCCAGTGGAAGTCGCACCAGCAAACCGGATCCATTTATTAGTTGTCGCTCCCTGGTCAGTCACTTGTTGGAGGCTGGGGTTGGCTGTCACCACCTCTGTACCATTGATCAAGAGTTTTGTTGTTGAGACGTAACCCAAAGCATCAATATTTGTTGAGCTGACGTTTTTGACGAATAGTTTGCGCCAATATAGCGAACTGGTGCCAAGGTCGTAAGTATTATTTGCGCCCGGCGAGAAACCGCTCGCATCGATCTTAGAGCGAATAGCTCCGCCAGTGTAAAAACTTATCGGTGAACTGGCTCCGTTTAAAATATTCAATCCTGTGTTTGAGCCACCTGCGAAAAGGTTCACGAAATCACCCCCACCTGTTCCGTAAGCGTTAATAGAAAAATATGCATCGTTCGATAAAACTTGTAATACGGCACGGGCAGATGCGCCGCCGCTGTTATTTGTGATTTTAAGGCTATTATCGGTGTTCTTCCCGGCAGTACTACCAAGAGTCATATTGCCAGCCGCATCAATATAACCCTGTTGAGTTGAGCTAGTATAGAAGTTAATCGGGGCGGCCGAATTGTTCATTATATTTAAGCCAGTATTGTTTTGAGCAGTGAGGTTCACATAACCTCCAGCCGCGCCCGGCTTGGCTGTAATTCTCAGATCAGCGCCTCCCAAAGCTGGGTTGCCTGCAAAGAGATGGATGAATGAATCTGCAGTCACACTCTCTTGGCGGTTGTAGACCAAAATGCCTGTTGCTGTATTATTGTTTCGTTCAACATGAACAAAGTCATCAGGATTGCTTGGTGCAACGCTTCCAATACCGATGCCGTATTGATTAACCTGGAACATGGTACTGCTGTTTACGGCAGCGCTGAGTGGTGTGCCACCGGCGCTTGGGTCAATAAACTTGCCATTAACTGCATACAAGGTGCTACTGGCATAAATGTTCTTCCATGATTTTGTTGCTGAACCAAGATCAAATAGGCCGTTGGCAGTCGGAATAATATTCCCGGTCGAAGAAGCCCCGGTAAAACCGATTGATTTTGTCGTGAAGTAGCCTTGGTTTGTCACCTGTTGCAAAGTCGGGACATTTGATGTGACAGGGGAACCGTTTACCCAAAGGGCTGTTGTTGAGACATAGCCCAAAGCATCGATATTCGTCGAGCTGACATTCTTAGCAAAAAGTCTATGCCAATAGTTGCTCACCTCGCCTAAGTCATAAAGGTTGTTGGACGTCGGTAAGATATTGGCAGTAGTTGATACGCCGTTAACGCGTATTGGCCTGTTGGTTGTATAACCCTGATCAGTGATGTTTTGGAGAGTATAAGGCGCAACCGTACAATTAGGTTGAGTGGGCAAACATTCCGGGTTTAGGGTGGAGCCTGGTGCATACGGCTGGCCATTCCAGGCGGCTTGGACAGTGTGCGCAAAAAACAAAGTTGACGCTAATCCAACTAAAATAATGCCATTCCGAATAACCGGTTTTATCAAGGGCATAAAATGTACTAATATTATATAGGTTAAGCCAAATTTCTTAAAGCCTGGCATGTGGATTGTTTAATAACAAAAGTCAATCCGCCACATTTTGAGTGGAATGCAGTTTTTGAGTACGATTTTTGTGCGTTTATAATTTAATTTTTATAAGGCATTAGTGGTTTTTATTGGGCCGTGACCAGTTCAATCTTTCATGATATTCTAGCCCAAGATATGCCGCCTAATGAGCGTTGGTTTGGTCTAAATCCGTTTAATCCAGAGGAGGCTTTTAAGGACTCCATTACTTCAGATGAGAGGGATGAAAGTGAGCATGGCGGGCCGTCGGAACCGTTGAGAGAGACTGACCCCAAGGTTCAAAAGATTGTTGAGGAGTTGCGTGTGGCGCATGCAAAGTGGAAGGCTTTGTCTGAGGCTGGAGGACCGGAATTTAATTCGGTTTGGTTGCAGCAAAATGATGCTTCTTTGTTGAAGCGCATGTATCATTTAGGTACAAAAAAAGGAGGAATTTCATATTGTATTTCTTTAGCTGGTGGCGTAGTTAAAGAAGATTTTAAAAAAATACAAATTAGGGATCGTACACCTGAAACTACAATCTTTGAGCTTCGCGCTGCGCACGCCAAGTGGAAAGCCCTACCTCAAGAAAAACGTGGTAAGTTTAATATATACTGGTTGCAAAAAAATGTTTCAGCGGTTACCCGTTGGATGCGTTCACATGGGGGTTTCGATTTATTTATTAAGTTGGCTGGCGGTGAAGTTGCGGAGGATTTTGAAAAAACAGAACGTGTTTATAATCGTACAGTGGAATCCGTTATTGCTGAGCTTCGCGCTGCGCATGCTATATGGAAGGCTCAGCAAAAAGAGGACGATCAAAAAGTTTTCAATCGTAATTGGTTAGAAGATAATGATTATAAAAGTCTTATTCGATGGATGGAAAAAAGAGATGGCTATGATGCATATATTAAATTAGCCGGAGGAGACGTTGAAAGGGATTTTAAAATTGAGCGCGCTAGAGATCGTACCTCCGAAATGGCCATTAAGGAGCTTCGCGCTGCGCATGCTATATGGAAGGCCTTGCCAGAGACGAAAAGAGAAGCTTTTAGTCCACAGTGGCTAATTGAAAACTTAAGCGGTCTTACGGTTTGGATGCGTTCTAATGGTGGCATTGAAAGATTTATTAAATTAGCCGGAGGAGACGTTGAAAGGGATTTTAAGAAGATCGAGCAGGTTAGAGATCGTACCTTTGAAATGGCCATTAAGGAGCTTCGCGCTGCGCATGCTATATGGAAAGCTCAGCAAAAAGAGGACGATCAAAAAGTTTTCAATTATAATTGGTTAGTAAATAATGGTTACTATGGTCTTATTCGATGGATGGAAAAAAGAGATGGCTATGATGCATATATTAAATTAGCCGGAGGAGACGTTGAAAGGGATTTTAAGAAGATCGAGCAGGTTAGAGATCGTACCTTTGAAATGGCCATTAAGGAGCTTCGCGCTGCGCATGCTATATGGAAGGCCTTGCCAGAAAAGGAGCGAGGTTGGTTTAATACAAAATGGTTAACAAATAACTTTAGCGGTCTTACGGTTTGGATGCGTTCTAATGGTGGCATTGAAAGATTTATTAAATTAGCCGGAGGAGACGTTGAAAAGGATTTTGAGAAGGTTGAGCGCGTTAGAGATCGTACCTTTGAAATGGCCATTAAGGAGCTTCGCGCTGCGCATGCTATATGGAAAGCTCAGCAAAAAGAGGACGATCAAAAAGTTTTCAACCCAGATTGGTTGGGAAATAATGGTTATTATGGTCTCGTTGGATGGATGAGAAGGAATGGAGGTTATGAGCGATATATCAAATCAGCCGGCTCAGATATTGAAAAAGATTTTGAGAAAAAAGGAGTTTCCCGATACGAAAGACTCAGGGAGCATTTAGAGGCTTTCTTCAAAGAAGTCGGTGAAGGCGAAACCGATATTTCCAAATATTTCCGTTCTCTCTTGAATGCTTTCGGCGCTTCCCATTGCATAGATATCCTCTATAAATTCCGTCCTGAATACAGAGCTATCCATCCGGAAGATGTGAAGGGCACGATTGCTGAGTATCTAGGGGACTATTTGGTGGCAAAAAGGCCGTTTACAGCTGATGACGCGGAAAATGCCATTGAACATCTCTCCGATCTTTCCCTGCGTGAAGGTTTGACTCAAACTTTAAAAGAAGATTGCCATCGTTTTGTCACGGGTGCCTTGAGGCACAGGAATGGACGCGACTCGAAAGCTCTGGTGGATGCATATCGTGAGCATGTCCGCGAAAAGATCGGGCATTTGGCCCATCCTATTTTTGCCGAAATTGTCGAGGAGGTGATCGGGTATTACCAAGATCTTTGGGTTTCATATAATCGTCCCGACAATGTGGTGGCATCATTGAGCGAGCAGCGTGAGTTCCCGGATATCAATCAGCGTTTGAATATGAAGGAACTGGCGGAAAAAAAGCGCCTGCTGATTGCCGACGAAATGGGTCTCGGGAAAAGCGCCTCAGCCATCCTGGCCAAGGAAAGGCTGGGTCTCAAATGCGCCCTGGTTGTCGCTCCCAGCAATGTTGTCGATACATGGAGGCGTTATCTTTCTGGAGAGTCAGAGGGAGGATATTTCCAACAGGGCCAGGCACCGAAGGTCTGTGTTTTGGACGATCCCAAGCAATTGTCCGCCTTGCAGGCAGGTGCGTATGATTATGTGCTTTTGTCGCATGAGCGTCTCGATCCTAGATATGTCAGTGAAATCAAAAAGTTAGAACCGGACATGCTTATAGTTGATGAGATGCATAAGTTGAAAGAACTGAAAGGAAAGCGTTCGCAACAATTATTGGAATTAAGTGAAGACATGGGCGACGACAAATACGTCGCGCTTCTCTCCGGCACGCCGGTGCCGAATAAAATTGAGGATATAGCCGTGACTCTGAAAGTGCTTTATCCTGAGAAGTTTAAAAATAAATCCGACCGTGATCTTGTATTCAGCATCATTTACGGTGATCTAGTCGACTTACGGGCATTGCTTATCCCTCGGATGCAAATGAAGAGTCTTGAAGAGAGCTTGGAAATGCCGGAACTGCATGAAGAAGTGCGGAAGGTTGAGCTCTCTGACCTCGAAAAAGAAGTCTACGAGATTTTACTCGAAGATGACGAGCTGCTTGCAACTGAGAAGATAAGGATTCTGAGGCAATTCTTATTAAATCCTCATTTAGTTGATTCCACTCCCGGTATTACGGGTTGTAAAGTGGAAGCAATTTCGGAAGAACTAAATACAGCGTTTTCGGAAAATAATAAGGTCGTAGTTTTTGTGAACGACTATATCGAGAGCGTGATTCGAGGCAGGGGTAATATCCTTGAAGGATTGCACCTTCCAGCCGAGGTGGATGTTAAAATCATTCATGGAGAGGTGCCGAAGCAGGAACGTATTGGCATTGAAGATGCTTTGAAAGAACCGGATAGGAAGGTGCTTTTAGTTGTCAGTGGGCAAACTGCGGACGTAGGCGTGGATTATTCCTCGGCCGATCGGGTTTTCTTTTATAACGAACCCTGGACAGAATACCAAAAGAGGCAGGAACTGGGCCGTGTTTACCGCCCCGGGCTGGCTCATGATTTAAAAAGTGATACCTTTATAGCTAAAGGTACGATCGAGGAGGGAATGCACCAGTACATAGAAAGGAAGTATCTTGCGGTCGAAAAATTGTTGCGAGGCATTCCGATCACTGATTTGGAAAGAAATCTTCTAAGGCAAGACGAGAAAAACGATGAACCGGATTTATCGGTGAACCCCGAGCTGGCAGAATACTATTTTTCTTCCTGGGACAAGCTCAATAAAATTTTCGGGTATGTCAAAGATATCGGGGAGCAGGATTTTAGGCGTTTTCTTGAAAAATACGGAGGGGATTATGCCGATGCTTATCGGGTTTTGGGGAACCGCAGTTATCAATCCAACGCCAACCGGGTGACGGCAACAGTCATTGATAAGATGGTCAAATCTTCTGGGAAAGAACCGGCCTCGCTTAGGATTCTTGACGTCGCTTCCGGTCCGGAAATGCTTAAGCGGCACCTGGGTGAAGCTTATCAAGAGCAGGTGACCAGTATGGATATGAATGCTGAGCACTTTAAAGGATCTTCTGGCAAGAACGACGTAGTCGGAAGCTGGTTAGACATGCCATTCCCAGATAAGACGTTCGATTACTTAAACCAGTGTCTTTCGCTCCACTATACGAATTTCGTACCGAGCAAGGGGAAGTATGAAAGACTGCAAGTTTTCCAGGAGATGAACCGTGTGCTTAAGGTAGGCGGAAGAGTGGTTTTGAATCTGATCTACAGTTATCCCCTTAAACACCCGCAAGCTTTCAGGGAGGCTCTCCAAGAGTTGGGATTTTCCGTAGTGGAGGATTATACGGGTGATGCGACTTTTAAAGACAGGTATCAATCGCATCTCATTACGCTGGAAAAGGTCAAAGATCTGGATCCGGATGTCAGTGCGGAAGAATTGAGCGATTTGATGGGTAAGGAAAAACGCGACGGTCTTAAATTTGTTGAAAGTAAAGAAAAACTTCGTAAATCCCGCCAAGTTATCACTAAGTTTAGCCTTCAAGGACGGGAGATGGATTTAGCTTTGAACGACAAAGACCAAGAGGTTCTGGCTGAAGAGCAAGATTTTTTTGCTGAAGCGGAAGCATTGAAGAAAAAGCATGGGAGTATCCGCAGGATTCCCGCCTCTGAAATTATCGAGCACGGCTTTGTCCGGGTATTGTCAGGATCAAAATATGTGCTTTTTAAGAAATTAGAAAAGGGATCGGGAGCTGTTGTGATACGGGAATAAAGATCGTAGAAATCAAATCGCAAATAGTTCAGTACATCGTGACTTATTAGATTTTTCATGATATTCTAGCCCAAGATATGCTGCCAGGCGAACCTCAGTTTGGTTTAAATCCGTTCAACCCGGAGGAAGAAGTTTCCGCTTCTTCCTATGAGAAGGATGAGCATGAAAGTGCTTCCGCGCATTCTTTTGAAATTCTTAATAACCCGGAAGGTCGTGAAGTGCTTTTGTCACGGATAGATGATCTTATTAGGGGCGTTAGACTGAAGAAAACCGATACCGTCATATTTCTTGATAAGTCGGCCAGACCGCTTGCCTGGTTGTTTAACGAACGCTATAAACGTATTTTTCCGGGGGAAACCATCCCGGCTATTCGTTTCATCAATATTGGACCCAAACCGATCGAGGAAGATTGGCGATCAGCCATTGAATATCAAGATGATCAGTTTGGCGTCTTTTCAGAAAAAGAGCTCAAGCGTAAATTGATGATCCAAAGTGAAGTCCCTACAAAACAGGAACGTTATGATGCATATATCCAGCGCGTCCATGAACTGCAAAGAATATTTGGCAGTCGATTTTTAGGAAAAAGAATTACTTTGGTCGATGAGATTGTACACACTGGAAACAGTTTGGAGAGAGCGTCAGAGCTGTTCGGAAGAGCCTTCCCAAATTTAAAAAGGATTCGGACGGCGGCTCTCTTTGACCAAGATGAGGTGTCTTCTAACTTTCCGAGCAACGAGGACCTTATGCCCTGGTTCAAAAATCCGGGTCTTATCGGTGTTTTTGACATCTTCAATGATCAGGCGCTCCTTGCCAAACGAGTTGATAAAAATGCCGTAGAAGAAGCAAAGAAAAAAATTTTAAGAGAGAAAGGACTGTCATTAGAAGATTTGAAAATTTTTATTGAAGAGAATGGCGTTGAGATAAGAAAGTATTTTGGTATTGTCAGGAGTTCTTTAAGAATGACTACAAAAAACGAGCATTTTTGGAGAGATCTTGAATGGATTGAAGAGATGATGTTCGTGACAATGGATGAAAGTTCGACCGAGGAGGCCTTACGCAATTGGGCTATTAATGTCATCCAACAAATTCCAGCCGCGGTTTTGTTTCTCAAAAAATACGAGGAGCATTTGATTAATGAAGGACAGAAAGTTCAGTTTGCTCCCGTTACGCAATTGTTAATGATTTTAAGGGAGAAGGCGGATAGGGCTTATGAAGCGATACGTCTTAACGGGGAAATCTCCGGTATTGAGTCCAGGCTTGGCGATGCGAGAAGGCTGCGTAAAGAGCTCAGTGTCCTGGCCAGTCAGGAGAACTAAAGTCATCCTTGAAACAATTTGGATATTAGGCTAACATCACGCGCATTGGAGAGGTCGCATAGAGGCCTAGTGCACACGCTTGGAAAGCGTGCATACCGCAAGGTATCGAGGGTTCGAATCCCTCCCTCTCCGCCAGAACAAAACCCGCCATTAGGCGGGCTTTGTGGTATATGTTAACATAATCATGCTTAATAACTCATTTTCCATAAAACATGTTTAAGAAAATTATTTTGCCGGCCTTGTTGTTTTTGGTGAGCGGTTTTATCGCTCAGATAGCCAATGCCGTGCCGGCTGCCCCCAGCCCGACTTGTGAAATTAAGGCCATTATCTTAAGTGCCGCAAAAAAGACAACTAATCTTAATAGATCAGAGGAAGTGCCGATAGATTATTATGCAGTTAAATTAAAGATAGAAACAAGTTTGACCTATCAGCAAGATGGCGGGGGCTCTTGTGAAGACTTGGTTGACCAGGAAGCAAATTCGATTGTCACTTTGAGTGAGTACAAAAAAATCCCAGTCAAAGCCGGCCAGGAAATAAGCGCCAGAATCCACTATGGGGGAGATGAGCGGCTGGGTGGATATTTTTTGACCAACGTTGAGATTCTAAAAGAGGGCGTGCCAACTGTCGAAGCAGGCGACGAATCCGCCATCAAAAGTTCCCAAGAAATATACGACATGTTGGTTGAGCAGAAGCAACTGAAAACGGTTGAGGATATAAAATTAGATTCTGAAAAGAAGCAATATTCAGTAACCGGTTACCGCAATGCCAAGCTCCTCTTTTTTATCCCGATATCACTTAAGGTTGAATTAAAGATCGACGCGTTGACTGGCGATATCAAGCAAATGAACAAACCTTGGTGGGGTTTCTTGGTTAGATAGACTATTTATGCCAATTTGCATCACTTTTGCCGGCCCAGTCGGAAGCTCGAAGACGCCCATCGCAACTTATTTGAGCTGGAATTTGGGTCTGCCCATCTTCAATAATGACTCCATCAGAAGCGAGGTGGCCGAGGATTTGGGAAAATATGACGTTGAAGTCTACAAGCAGCGACAAAAAGAAAGAGCAATGAAGCTGATTGAATCCGGGATTTCTTGCATTCTTGATGCCAGTATTGATAGGTCTTGGCCAGAAGTAAAACCAAAATTGCAAGAGAAAGGATATAAGTGCTTTGTTATCAGCTTGGATCTAAGCAGAGAGTTGATGGAAAAACTCCACAAAGTCAAAGGCTACAATGAATCTTTGGAGAGATTGGATTCAATAATGGCTGACCATGAGAAATTTTTGAAACAATTCAAAGACGAAGTGAATATTTCGATTACTGACGAAAGTTTTGGGCAAAGATTAGAACTTTGCCTTGAGGCAGCGAGGGAGTGGATGAAGTTAGTTGATGTCGGTTAAGCATTTATGAACTCAATACTCGTCACTTGTTATGTAAACCCTGACCTGGATGGCGTGGCTGGAGCCATTGCATACGCTGAGTTCTTACAAAAAAACGGTAAAAACGCCGTCGCTGGGATAATTGGAGAACTGCAGGATGAGGCTAAGTATATTTTTAGCCGGTTTAATCTGGAGTTTCCATCCAGTATTGAGAATGCGAATGATTTTACGGAAGTGATCTTAGTTGATGCCAGTGATTTGAACGGGCTGGAAGGCAAAGTGAGGCCGGAACAGGTTGTTGAGATTATTGATCATCGTAAAATCCACGAGGCTGATAAATTTGTAAATGCTAAAGCGCAGATTGAATTGGTTGGCGCCGCTGCTACCCTAATAACAGAAAAGTTTATTCAGAAAGAGGCGGATATATCTCAAAAATCGACGATTCTTTTGTATAGCGCCATAATTTCCAATACTCTAAATTTTAAGGGTAGCGTTACTACGGAACGGGATTTAAAGGCCGCTGAATGGCTTAACAAAAAATTAAATTTACCTCAAGATTATTGGAAGGATTTGTTTCTCGCCAAGTCTGATCTATCAGGCGATAAGTTAAAGAGCCGGATGATTGATGATTTTGCATTTTTTAATTTTGCTAATCATGAAGTAGGTATAGCGCAAATTGAGATGATCGGAGCCGCTAACCTGGTTAAGAATAGACAAGAGGGGATTATGAGGGTCTTAGGAGAGCTAAAGGATACTTACGATTTAGATTTGTACTTCCTCAATTTAATCGAACTTGAGGAATGTAAAAACTATTTTGTCACTGATGACAGACCAACCAAGGAAATACTGGAGAAAATTCTTGATGTTCGGTTTGAAGGCAACTTAGCAAAGAAGCCGAATCTGACTATGAGAAAACAGATTGTCCCTTTATTTAAAACTGAGTTAGAGAAGTATGCACGAAATCGAAGTTAAAGTCCGGCTTAATGATTCTCAAACCATCATTGATCAGTTGGCGGCGATTGATTGCCACTTGAGTGAACCGGTGACGCAGAAGGATAGAATTTTTTTGAAAGCGGGGTTGGATTACGTCGAAGCCAGGGGTAAGGAAATCTTTTTGCGGATTAGAGAACAGGCTGAGAAGAGCATCTTCACTCTAAAAAAAGCTAAGACGAATGAGCTGGACTGCCTTGAGAAAGAGTTGGTCATCGATAGTGCGGATGAAATGGCGGAAATACTTGAGCTGCTGGGCTATAATCAAATCATGGTTATCAATAAAACCAGAAGAAAGGGCAAGTGTGCTGGTTATAATCTTTGCCTGGACGAAGTTGAAGGATTGGGATCGTTTTTGGAAGTCGAAGTCCTTGCCGACGAGCTGGCTGATGAAGTTCAGGCTAGAATGCTCGTATGGCTTAAGAGTTTCGGAATTAGCGAGTCAGATGTTGTGATGCAGGGTTATGATACTTTAATCTACAATAAATAATGTCCAGCGAACTGATTAATAAAACCGCAGAATACGTCAAAGCTACCATGGTCAAGGAAGGCACTGGACATGATTGGTTTCATATAGAAAGAGTTTGGCACCTGGCCAAAGCCATCCAAGCTAAAGAGGGTGGTGACCTTGAGATCGTCGAGCTGGCAGCTTTGTTGCATGATATCGCTGATTGGAAATTTAGCGATGGAGATTTGGATGCCGGGGCAAAAGTCTCGCGCGAATGGCTAACCCAGATTAACGCTCCGGTTGATGTCATTGACCATGTCTGCGAGATTGTCGGGACCTTGTCTTATAAAGGAGCTGGCGTGCCGGATAAGATGAAGACGATTGAAGGCCAGATCGTCCAAGACGCTGACAGGTTGGATGCCATCGGGGCAATTGGCATTGCCCGTTGCTTTGCCTATGGCGGCCACAAAAATCGGCCTTTGTATGATCCGGAAGTCAAGCTGGTTAATCACGCTACTTTTGAAGAGTATAAAAACAAAGAAGGGACAGCTTTTAATCATTTTTACGAGAAATTATTTTTGCTTAAAGATCGTCTGAACACGCAGGCTGCAAAAAAGATAGCGCAGGGCAGGCATGAGTTTATGCAGGAGTTTGTAGACAGGTTTTTAAAAGAGTGGAACGGCCAAGATTAAAAAAAGAGCCCCTGCAGACGAGTCACGTCTTGCTAGGGGACCAAGGAGTCCGCAGTTCCGGGTCAACGATCACGTATTCCCGCAGTTGCTTCGGATGGTCTTCGACTGCCAGCAGGATGATCTGGCGGATGTCTTCCCTGAGCCATTTCTGGCCGATCGGGATCATGCCGCGGATGACCAGGAACTTGATTACGGGTTTCGAGAGCGGGGGCTGATTGCCTTCGCCGCGACAATGCCTGACGAGCTCTCCAAATACCCTGGGGTGGTCTAGCGCCATCAGGCGGAGAAAGAGCATCGTGCTGATCTTGATTGCGCGGTCAACGCGCATGTTGCCTTTGAGGATGCAGTCCCTCCAGAGCTGGTTGTCCATCAGAACCTCCCTTGTGTGCATTAGTTTTGGCACAGACCGGGCGGGATGTCAAGATACTCGACATACCCCTCAATTCGCCGTATACTGTCTAGTGCGGTGGTTTTTGGCCGCTATTTTGGCGTTTATTAGCCTTTATTTCCGCCAAAGGCGGATCCGCCTCTGGAGGAAAAGGGGGAATCAGATTTATGCAAGATAAAATCACAATCCGTGGAGCTCGCGAACATAATCTCAAAGACATCAATTTAGAGATTCCACGCAACAAGATGGTTGTTTTTACAGGCTTGTCGGGCTCAGGCAAGTCGTCTTTGGCGTTTGATACGATTTTTGCCGAAGGCCAGCGCCGTTATGTCGAGTCTTTGTCGGCTTATGCGCGGCAGTTTTTGGGGCAGTTGAAAAAACCAGACGTGGATGAGATTGAAGGCTTGTCGCCGGCCATTTCCATCGACCAAAAAGCCCATAGCGCTAACCCGCGTTCAACGGTTGCCACTATCACCGAAATTTATGATTACATGCGTGTGCTTTATGCGCGTGTCGGCCATCCGCATTGCCCAATTGGCGGTGAACCCATCAGGAAGATGACAGTCGATGAGATTGCCGATGCTGTGCTCCAACGTACGATTGAAATCCACAGCAAGCCCGAAGAAATCAAGAAACGCAAGCAAGCATCCAGCAATAATGAGATTGTCATCCTCTCGCCTTTGGTGCGCGGCAGGAAAGGGGAGTACATGCAGATGCTGCAACAGGCTTATGAAGGCGGTTTTTCTGAGGTTCGCCTTGATGGCCAAATTTTTCCTTTGCGTGACCGCGTACCGCTTTCCCGTAATATCCGACATAATATCGAACTGGTCGTAGATAAGATCCCGTTGGCTTGGCCGATTGAAAACAATAAGCCACTCAGGTCGCGTTTGGTCGAGGCTATTGAAATCGCCTTAGACCGCGGCAATGATTCAGTGATTGCAGTTTTGGATGACGGTTCGGAAAAATTAATGTCAGCGCGTTTTGCCTGTCCGGAACATGATTTTTCTTTTCCCGAGATTGAACCTCGGTTATTTTCTTTCAACTCGCCTTATGGTTCTTGTCCGACTTGCACTGGTTTGGGCACAGCCTTCCTTTTCTCGGAAGACCCATGTCCTGTCTGCAAAGGTGCGCGTTTGCGACCCGAGGCTCTTCATGTCTTCATCAACAAAAAGAGCATTGTTGATGTGACAGGCATGACCATTGCGGAGGCACACGAGTTTTTTGAGACTCTCAAACTTTCAGAAACGGAAATAGCCATCTCAGAAGGCATCCTCAAGGAAATAATGGCGCGCCTCCAGTTTATGCTGGATGTTGGTTTGCATTACCTGACTTTAAACCGCATTGCCGGTTCTTTGTCCGGCGGTGAAGCTCAGCGTATCCGTTTAGCCTCGCAAATCGGCTCTAAACTCGTCGGCGCTCTGTATGTTTTGGATGAACCGACGATTGGTCTCCATCAAAAAGACAATGCGAGATTAGTTGAGACGCTCGAGAAGCTGCGCGATGCAGGCAACTCAATCATTGTTGTCGAGCATGACGAAGATACGATTGCGGCTGCTGATTATCTGGTTGACTTCGGTCCTGGTGCCGGCAAACACGGCGGAAAGATTGTGGCCCACGGTCCCATGCCACAAATTTTGCAGGATAAGAATAGCCTGACCTGCGCTTACTTGCGCGGCGATAAAAAGATCACCATGCCAGCCAAGCGCCGCGGCGAAGCTAAACAGTGGTTGACCATCAAAAAAGCCAAGGCCAATAACCTCAAAAACATCAATGTTAAGATTCCTCTCAAGCGTTTTGTGTGCGTGACCGGCGTATCAGGTTCCGGCAAGTCAACTTTAACGATTGATATTTTGTACCGGGCCTTGGCTGCCAAGTTGAACGGTTCAATGGCCAAACCCTCGGCGCACGACAGCATCCAGGGCATTGATTGGGTGGATAAGATCATTGACGTCGACCAATCGCCAATCGGGCGCACGCCGCGCTCCAATCCTGCCACTTATACCGGCATGTGGTCACATATCCGCGATTTGTACACGTTAACGCCGGACGCCAGGATGCGCGGCTACAAACCCGGACGCTTTTCGTTTAATGTCCCTGGTGGTCGCTGCGAGCATTGCGAAGGCCATGGTCAAATTGCGATTGAAATGCATTTCTTGCCGACGGTTTACGTGCCGTGCGAAGTTTGCAAAGGAAAGCGATTTAATCGCGAGACTTTGGAAGTTAAATATCGCGGCAAAAACATCTCAGACGTTTTAAGCATGACCGTGGAAGAAGCGGACGTGTTTTTTAAAGATATTCCGCCGGTCAGGGATAGGACTAAGGTGTTGTCTGAAGTCGGGCTCGGTTATATCGAACTTGGCCAGGCAGCCACAACTTTATCCGGCGGCGAGGCGCAACGCGTCAAGCTTTCGGCTGAATTGGCGCGGCGCGATACCGGCCATACTGTCTACATCCTCGACGAACCGACGACTGGTTTGCATTTTTATGACGTGCAAAAACTTTTGGATGTTCTCCAGCGTCTTGTTGACCGCGGCAACACGGTTTTGATCATCGAACATAACTTGGA
>JAQULH010000013.1:0-18416 GCA_029004215.1 Patescibacteria group bacterium
CTGTCCAGTTGCTGCTGTAAAGTTCCATGGCTTTAGTCGACTGTTGTTCGCTGTCAGAACCTGATGAGGAAACTACGCCCACGCTGATCGTGTCATAGATGTTATTCCACCAGGCAGCCGGAGGCATTTGTTCGCCATGGCAGGGGACCATGTCTATAAGCGAACGATAAAGCATGTTATAAGCTTGTGGGTCATTATTGTTTTGTCTCCAAAGATCCAGACCTTGTTCGTAATAAGTAATAGCTTCTAGATTGGCCACTTGCCAGAAAATTCCATCTTCAGCTTGCACGTCAAGATTGGAAAAGGTCCAGCTAGCCGAGTGGCCGGAATAAACCAAAGGAACCAAAGTCGGTTCTTGGGCGAGCTTGCGCATGGTAACGTTCCAATTGGCTGCCGTGAAAGGGAAAATGGCTTCGATAATCCCGGATTGGATTGGACCGTCCCAACCGCGTCCGCTATTGAATACAAAAGGAATGTTTTCTCCGGTAATTGGTTGCAAGGCACGGATGTCGACAATCGCGTCGGCATCTTTGGGCATCTCTACAGATAATGTGATCGAGCGGTAAGTCTTATTTAATGCTTGGTAGCTCTTGTCAGCTGTCTTAGATAAAGGCTGTTCTTTGCCATTCACGAAGATGGCGGTGATTTCCGGAGCTTCGCCCTCGGCGCCAATAGTCGGCATTTGGACATCCAGTGTCTGGGTATTAATTGGATTATGCAGGCGATACGTCATCTGCACTGGCACGGCTTGGGCGCTTTTGCCTGAACCCATCTGGTCAAAGCGATAGGTGACGTGCATTTCGGCAATTTGTATCGAGTTTTTTGAAGCTGTACCGATTAAGCCAAGTTGTAACTCAGTTGGCTGAGCCACTTGAGCTGAGGCTTGCCAAGGCACTAAGGCCAAGATTGTGCCTAAGGCCATAAGGCAGCTTAGGAAGGAGGATGTTCGCTTTTTCATAATATAAAATAGGCAATTTGGATTACCTACACTTTGGCGCAAAGCCCGGGTTTTGTCTACTATTCCCTCCCTTAAGGTAAGGGAGGGGTAGGGAGGGATACATCCTTCTTTTCTTCAGGTTGTTCCCACAGGTTTACTTCTTGTAAGGTTTTTTCAGCCAGATCTTCAGCGTCATCAATATCCATGCTCTCGTCCAAAATAAGGTGGTTAATCAAAGCGGCCCGGCATTCGGGTTTTGGCTTGACCGCGCCTTTTTCGTCGTAACAAAGCTGTTTTAGGGTTTCTGGATTAGCCATACCACTCAATTATAAAATAACAATTAACAATTAACAATTATTGTCCAGTCAAGGTGGCGGTTACCACATTAGGGATTGGGGCTGAAGGAACCTCAAAACTAGAGTCATTTTTTTGATAGGAAAGCCCGGTTGATGGGCCGCCATCAAGGTTAATGGCGATTTGTAGCTTCTCAGGTTGGTCGGTCAGCCATTGGCTGGCTTCATAAAGCGAGAGGGCGCCTGATTCAGTGATGAGCAAATAAGTTATTCCTTCTGCATCCTGAGCCAGGATGGTGCGCCGGGCGTATTTTTTTGAGTCCTCTTTGACTAATGGTTGGCCATTGGCCAAGAGCGTTGGATAGGTCAGCAGAGCCTGTTCATTTTTGGCTGGTTTGGTTTGGGGCTTGTCAGTCAAATGTGAGATTTCCAGCTTTCCATCACGAATCTTGAGCAAACCAGAATAGCTGTCCGGTTTTTTCTGCGCTGCCTGATCAGGCCAGGGTTTTGAACTTGAAGAGTTAGGCTCTTGGTAATATCCAGACGGATGGTAGTCCTCATTAAAATAAGATCCATTAATCACTAAATTGGCTTTTAATAATTCGCGCCAAGAGCTGACAGTCTTGGGTTTGGATGGGTCGTTGGCTAAGGACCAAGACCAGGCGTCTGTTTTGAGTGTAACCAGGATCCAGCTCACTTGTCGGCCGTCAGCATAAGCCACTTCGCGTCTCTCAAAACCAGAGGGGAGTGTTTGGGGATTGGCTTTTGGCTGGTTATTTATGACCTGGTTGATGGTCAGGGGTTGAGGTTTTGTCTCGGGGGTCACGTAACAACCAGAGCCGGTCATGGCCAGTGATAAAAAGATGATACCCAGGATAGTTTTTGTGTTCATAGCCAAGAAGCCAGTATGCAATAAAAACATTGGTTTGTCATCACGTGAAAGCAAAACGCCCAGCATCTGCTGAGCGTTTTATGTGGCGGAGAGGGTGGGAATCTCACGTCGCTACGCTCCCACGAAAACCTTCGGGTTTTCGTGTGCTTTCCTCAATATATAAAAACTTCCGTTTTTACCATTTCCCGTTCGAATCCCACCCACATAAGAAAAAACTGGGCAGAAGCCCAATTTTTCTTATGGCGGAGAGGGTGGGATTCGAACCCACGGTGACCTTGCGGCCACACCGGATTTCGAGTCCGGCTCATTCGACCACTCTGACACCTCTCCAAAACGCTAAAATACTATACTTTGATTGAGCTTACGTCAACCAGACGACCGCAATGTTTGCATAAAAAATTCCCCAACTTGAGAGGTTGGGGTGAGCTAATTGAGTTCCTTGGTTGAGTTCTTGAAGGTAACTCGGGCTTTTACGTTCCACCAATCGTACCACCGTACGCACGCGTACGCCGCGAGCCCGAGGATTATGGGGCCGAGTGCGGCCAAGATCACCCATCGTAAGATTGATACCAAGACAATCCATGTGATAGCGGTCGTGACCCAGAGGGCGATGGGCGTGTAGATCCGCCAAAGAGGCTGTCTTTTTCGGGCGTTCATTGATTCACTCCTTTTTTGGGTGCTCTCCGCCGCTCGATTAGGAAGCTAAGTGCGTATCCTGCTAGGAGTCCAAGAATGGCGGCAATGGCATACAGCCAGATTGATCCTTGCATCACCATTCCAACGATTTCTCCTACGATAACCATCAAAACCCAGAGCGCGACAAGTGCGCATGCCAGCCATTGAAGCCGTTTTTTCAATTTAGGATTCATGGCCAAACTCCTTTGCTAATTGTCCAAAGAGTCTTAGTTTGCTTTTTTGGTTTTCCTCGCTATGACTTTACCTGCGCGTTTGATTTGAATCAAGCGCGACATTCGATATTCGACATTCGATATTCAGATGTGTAAGATTGTCCAATATGGTTATCAGCATGGAAGATCTCCTAAAGCGCTTGCCTGACTTACCGCGCCCGATCGTCGCGACAAGCGGCGGCTTTGACCCGCTGCATGTTGGGCATCTGCGTTGTATCTTGGAAGCTAAAAAGTTAGGCGGCACACTGGTTGTGATTGTAAACGGCGATGGATTCTTGATGCGCAAGAAGCGTTACCAATTCATGCCTTGCGAGGACCGCATGGAAATTATTGATGGCATCAGGGGCGTTGACTATGTTGTTGATTGGGATGATGGCAGCCAGTTTGTGAGCAAGGCGATTGAACTTATCAAACCAAATATTTTTGCCAAAGGAGGGGACAGGGCAGAACCAAAGGATATTCCTGAGTGGGACATCTGCCAGCAGGTGGGCTGTCAGGTTGTTTTTGGGGTCGGCGGTGGCAAAATCAGGTCAAGCTCTGAACTTGTTGAACAGGCGCGGGAGGCAGAACCCAAACTTAGCTGACCCTTTACAAATATCCCAAGCTTACATATAATTTCGGCACATTTCAGCCCGCCTTTGCCAAGGCTTCGGTGGGCGAACATAAGTTCGGGCGGCTAGCTCAGTTGGTTAGAGCGTCACATTGACATTGTGAAGGTCAGAGGTTCGACTCCTCTGTCGCCCACCATCAAAAAACGGCCAAAAGCCGTTTTTTGTTTTGCAGAAACAGTAAGATAAAGTAAAGTATTATATATATGAATAAAGCTCAGATGTGGAAAGGTTGGCTGCTTATCGCCTTTGCCTTTATAAACTTGATAGCAGTCATTATTATCTGGGACACGAATTCAGGAGCCTCTCTGTTAAGCGGCAGGTTGCCATCAACCCTACGCTCACTTTCGAATTTGCTGGCTTTTTTGGCAGCCTATCTTATTTTGCTCCAACTCTTAATGATTGCCAGGATTAAATGGGTTGAGGCTGTTTTTGGGCTGGATAAACTGGCTAGGTGGCACCACACGAACGGTTTTATTTTGCCGTTCTTGATCTTGGCCCATCCCATACTATTGGTAATCAGCGCCTCGTTGGCCTCTAAACGCGATTGGTGGACTAGCTTCTTAAGGCTGGCCAATTTTGTGCCCGGCACATGGTACGCCGTAATTGCTGCCGGTCTTTTTATCTTGCTGGTCATCATGGCTGTCCTGATCGTCTTCAAGAAACTGAAATATGAAGCTTGGTACCTGACCCACCTAATAATGTACGCGGCCGTCTTACTGGTTTTCAGCCACCAGTTGTCAGGTGATGATTTAGGCGCTGACTGGCCAAGGGTCTATTGGTATGCCATATACATCTTTGTGCTGATTAACGTTTTGTTCTTTCGATTTTTCTTGCCGGTCTGGAAGACGCTTAAACATGGTTTTAAGGTTGATAAGGTTGTAAAGGAGGCAGATGATGTCTATTCGATCTACATCAAAGGCAAACAACTGGATAAATTCAAAGTCAAAGCCGGGCAGTTCTTTATATTTCGTTTCTTGGATGCCAAGCGTTGGTGGCAAGCGCACCCTTTTTCCCTTTCCTGCCTGCCCAACGGGCAATATATGAGGATTAGCGTCAAATCATCAGGTGACTACACTGCTGAACTGGATAAGGTTAAGCCTGGCACAAGGGTTTATATTGATGGTCCGCACGGAGTCTTTAAAGTTGACAAGGCTAGTAAAAATAAATTCCTTTTGATAGGCGGCGGTATTGGCATCACCCCGGTCAGAGCTGTTGCCGAGGAATTAGTCCAAAAAAATGAGGACACGATACTGCTCTATGCCAGCCGGATGGCGTCTGCTACGGTTTTTAAGGATGAACTGGACAACCTGGCCAAAGCCCCTAAATTTAAGGTGCAGTATATTATGAGTGATGACCAACAATGGCCGGGGGAGAAAGGTTATCTTGATAAAGAAAAAATCCAGCGCCTTGTGCCGGATCTATTGGAGCGTGAAGTTTACCTTTGCGGCCCAGCTCACATGATGACTGCCATCCTGAAGATTCTCCATTCTTTGGGTGTGTACAGGTCACAAATCCATTTTGAGAAGTTCAGCCTGTAAATATTTTAGTATTTGTTCGTCAGTGCTGCGGCATTGTTGGCCGTCCCAAAGCAGCGGAACGCCTGCGATTTCGAGCGGGATGTTGCAGCGCTTGGCAGCATCAATCATGAGCGCAGCATTAACTCGATCATTGAAGATTTCTTTAAAAACAATCAACAGCTTCTGATCTGCTTTTTTTTGTTTTACCCAGTTATCAACGTTTTTGCAGTGAGAGCAGTCTTGGTCAACAAAGATGGTGATTTGGCCTTTCGGTAAATCAGAAACAGACGGAGTTTTGTCTGTCTTTGCGTTATTGAGTTGAAGCCCACTGCAGCCAGCTCCCAGGAGCAGTACAGCAATAAGCATTAATGAGTATTGGATTCTCATATGGCTAGACTCGCTAAAGCAGCTAAAATCCAAAACTGCATGGCAAGATCATTTTTAAAATAAGGCATATCCACCATACCGTGCGCTAAAATCACAACCAAAGGAACGAGCCAGATCCAGTTCTTATTTTTTTTGACAGCCATCACCCATGTCGCGCACAACAAAACAAAGGCGAGCAGACCGAGAAGGCCAGTTTCGATCCAAAGCATCAGGACGATATTGTGCGGATGGGGGAAGATTTCCATCCAAGTCGCCTTGTGGAAGGGGATGATAGCTGTCTGGTAACTGCGGAGCCCGGTGCCCATCAAAGGATGGGCTTTGACGATCTGCCACGACTCTTGCCAGATAACCGTCCTCACCATGCTGGACCATCTTTTATTGAGAGCAAGAGATGCATTCAGGTCAGTTGAGCGTAATTGGGTGCCAAGAATCTTATAGCCGACTATTCCGGCAACAATAACGCCCAAAATAGTCATCACCAAACCAACACGCCGCGTATGTTTGTTGATCAGTAAGGCCAGGATGAGGCCAATCCCGAGAGCTAACAAGCCACCCAAAGACTGGGCCAAGATTTCAGCTACGCCTGCCAGGGCCGCGGCACTCAAAAATAAGATGCGTGAAGCTAGTCCCTCTCCATCCCAAATTTTTCTGAGCCATTCGATAAAGCAGACAATCCCAAACGGCGCCATGAAAAGCGACAGCCCATTGGGAAAACCGAAGATGCCAGTTGCGCGCCTGCCAGGCAAAACATCCCAAGGCGAGGGGATGCCCCAACCAGTGAAATATTGGAAAATTGAATACAGGCCGAGCAAGATGCAGATGGTCGCAATACCGAACATAAGACCCCCCCTTTTATTAAGGGGGGCAGGGGGGATTAAGTCTCCAAGCATCACAAAAACCAAAATCGGCTCAAACATGAAAGCACGCCAATGCCCCAAGGCCGCCCATTTATCCGGTGCGATAAAGACAGCAATCAACGTCGCAACCAGCCAAGCTACAATTGGCCAGAACCAACGACTTGTAACTTGTAACTTGTAACTTGTAACTTGTAGACCGGAATCCGGCGCTACAGGTTGCGAGTTGCGAGTTGCGAGCTTAAAGACCAACCAAACCGCAAACGAAACCAACACAAAAACTTCGAGCAAAGTCGTTGGCAATGGACCAATATTAAACCTCACCACATATAATGGCAGGATAATTGGCAGTAAAAACAACCAAACATTCGAGAATTTTGAATTTTGAATTTTGAATTTTGAAATCATATGACATCAATTGTCGCCTCGCCGCGCATGGCAAAAATTTCTTTAAGCGTTTCTTTGGAAACAGCCCCGGTCAGGATAACTAAAGCAGAGTAAACAATCACGCCGGCCATGATCGGGATGGGCAACCAAAGGCCCCGCAAAGGCAAGATGGCCAGAGCCATAACCAGCGCCGCGAAAAGGGATTTTAAGCTGACGCTCCAAGCAAAGCCATTGGGAGATGCTCTAAGTGAAATCCAGGTTGCAGCTATTGCCACAGCTGTTTCTGAAGCAACTGTCAGCCAAGCGGCTGCCACCATGCCATAAGGCGGTATAAGCAGGATATAGCCAGCGACTGTCAGCACGGCAACCACGATATAAACCGGTAACATGGACATTTGTTTGTTGACGGCTACGACCACATGGGAAGAGATTGTCCCGAAGTAAATCACAGCCGTGGCAATGGCCAGGATCTTTAAGATTTCTCCTGAAGCTGCGAAGTCCGGACCAGCAATAAAAATCATGGCTGGCGTGCCAATGGCCAGTATTCCCACGGCCATGGGAATCGCGATTAAGAGCATGACGTTGTAGCTCTGGCGCAGTAGATGAGTAAAGCGACCATTATCTTTTTTAGTCCAGGCGTGCGCCAGAAGCGGCAACATGACACCGGCCAACATAAAAGGAAAAGTCACCAATATCTCGAGTACGCGATAAGCAGCGCTGTAAATACCGACTTCAGCCGCTGAACGCGTGAGGGAAAGCACCAAAGTATCAGCCTTGAAGTAGGCAAGGTTAAAAAGGATTGATACGCCGATTGGCCAAGAACGTTTGAGGAGTTGTTTCCAAAAGCCCGGATCCCAGTTCCAACGGAATGATGCATAACGCCGCGCCACCCACCAGTTAAGGAGTAGGTTGGCCAAGCTCCCGATTGAAACGAACAAGACGATTGGTATCAAACCAAAGTTGAAGATAATAGCGATTATCAGGCCCACTAACAGTACTGCCCGGCCCAAAACCTCGCTGATGGCCACGATGTGCATCTTCATGTGCCTTTGCTGCACCCCAATCACGACCTGGTTGAGCGAGGCTGAGAAGAAAGATGCCCAGAGCGCGAAAATTGCCATCTTAACTTCCCAGGCGTATGGGAAAAACAGTCCGATAAAAGGTGCAATCCCAAGTATGACGATGCCGGTTAAGATCCTAAAGGTCATGGTGGCGCTCACAGCGCGATTTTCGTACTTTTCATCGCCCCTGTGTTCGCCCAGCATTTGGACAAGCATGACGTTGATGCCCAAATCCAACATGATGGCAAAAATTTGAAAGAAGGCGTTGGCCGTGGAATAATATCCAAAGCCGACCTGGCCCAGATAGCGTGTCATCAAAGCAATGCCAACCACGCCCAAAAGGGTGGATATGACTTTGCCTATAGCCTGGGAGCCTGTATTCCAGGCAATGGCGCGGGTTTCGCTCATGTCGAGTATTTTGTCACAGTTAAGCCAGAATGTCACCCTAAACTCTCTGTCATTGCGAGGAGCAGCAGCGACGCGGCAATCTCAGAGATCGCCACGTTCGTCTAACTCACTCGCGATGACAAAACTAATATGACCAAAATAGCACCCGGCGGCGACCACATGTCTGACGCCTCGCAACAATCAGCCCAACAGATGGTACAAGCGGCAAAAGTTGCCAAAGCGGCTAAAGAAGCGGCTGACCCGTCTGGATCGTCCGAAGTCCCTAGAATGAAACTCGCAACAACTAAAATTGTCCATACTCCCGAGACTCCGGCTGATTATGCCAAGCGCGTGATGATTGATAAGGAGCTAAGGAACATTAAGCCGCAGGCCGAAAATACTTGATATATATATGGTCTTCAAAGATCGTACCGATGCTGGCCGACAACTGGCCCAAAAGCTCACGAGTTATTCCGGCAATAAAGAAGTGCTTTTGTATGCACTCCCAAGGGGAGGTGTTGTGGTCGGCGCTGAAGTAGCCAAAGTCCTTGGTTTGCCGCTTGATGTGATTGTGACGCGCAAGGTCGGGGCTCCTGAAAACGAAGAATATGCCATTGGCGCCATGGCCGAGACAGGGGAGGTGATTTGGAATGAAGCGGAACGATTTGCCCACGACCAAAAAGTCTTGCAGAAAATAATTGATAAAGAAAAAAAGGAAGCAACTCGCCGCATCGCGAGTTATCGTAATAACCGTCCGCTGCCTGAGATGAAAGGCAAGACAATCATTATCATTGATGATGGCGTGGCTACAGGTTTGACGATTCGTGCGGCTGTTGCGGCTGCGAGGCATCAACATGCGGCAAAAATCATTTTGGCCGTGCCCCATGGCGCAGCCGAGACTCTGGCTGAGTTGAGGCGTGAAGCAGATGAAGTCGTGGCATTGGAAGAACCGGAAATGTATGGCGCGGTTGGCCAATATTATGAAACTTTCCCTCAGACCTCAGATCAGGAGGTCGTTGAGCTTTTAAAAACATGCAACTCATAGCTTTTAAACATCGGCCAATATTGGCTAAGATGCTGGCCAATAAATTGAAGCTCAAAATTAGCTGGGCAGAGTTGGATCATTACGCAGCAGGAGAGCTGAAAGTCATTGCCCCGCAAAAAGTGGCCAGGCAAGTCACTATCGTCGCAGATGTGGAAGAAGATCCAGCGAGTTTAGTCAGTCTTTTACTTCTAGCCGCAGCCTTAAGGTCGTCCGGTGCCAGGCATTTGACGTTGGTCGCGCCTTGGATGGCCTATGGCCGCCAGGATCGAGTCGATAAGCCAGGCCAAACGCCAGCCGGTCTTGTTGTGGCAAAAGTCTTGGGCCATTCATTCGATCGGATTATAACATTAGACGCTCATAGCCCGACTTTTATCAAAGCTTTTGGTAAGAAGTTAGTTAACGTCTTACCAATTCCCCCTTTGCTTCCCCCTTTAATAAAGGGGGCTAGGGGGTATCTCATCGCAGCGCCGGACAGGGGAGCGACCGAACGAGCAAAGCGTTTTGCGCGAGCACTGGGCCTGCCATGGATAGTTATCGAGAAGCATCGAGGCTCTAAAGGCGTCTGGAGTAAAATCAGCAGATCAGATCTGCCTAAAGTGAAACTGGCCAACGTCTTAATCGTTGATGATATGGCGGACAGCGGTGGGACGCTGGTATCAGCTGCCAAAGTCTTGCGCCGAGCCGGAGCGAAACATGTTGAGGTTTATGTGACCCATGTAATGGATATGCCCAAGCTAAAAACTGCGCTCAAGGGGCATGTTTCACTAATCCGGACAACTTATGACCATAAGAGCCATAAGTTATCGCTGTTGATATTGTCAGAATTGGTCAAAAAATTAGCTTAACCATGATGGTTTTTGACCGATCATCAAAAAAATGCTATACTTACATAACGGTTGTAAAGAATGTAAGATAAAAACAAATATGAGGTTCTTAGCCAAAAGTTCAGGCCAAGAGGCCAAACTATTTAACGTCTCATTATCGAGATGTTTGATGGTTTGGTCTTTTTTGTTCTTGTTTTTTGGTTTTGCATTGCCGGCGCAAGCTTTGACGATTGTTGAACACTCGCATGTTTCATTACAGCCGGGAGAAATCAAACGTGTTTTTGTATCAATTAAAAACCAAACTAGCCAAAAATGGGTAGGTGGGTACGGAAGTGTTTCCCTTTACCTTTATGGCAGCAAGAGCGCAGTAGAACATGGTTCATGGAGAAAAGCCGACCTTCCAACCACTATTGCTCAAAAGACAGTTTCGCCCGGGCAAATGGCAACAGCTTCGTTTTATGTAAAGGCACCGACTAAAAGTGGCTCTTACGTTGAACGTTTCCTGTTAGGCAATGGAAGTACTTGGCAGAAAAATACAGTCATCGAGCTTTCGTTTGATGTTCAGAGTTCATCAGTCAGCGTTAAGCCTCCGGTTGCCCCAGTCACTACACCAAGTGCGCCAACCCAACCGACAACGCCAACCAATCAAACCGGGAACATAGCCAGTGCTTATCTGGCAAAACTGTTACTCAGGCCCAGCGGAACGTTCACGGTTTTAGGTAATGATACATTGAGCGTGAATTTTGGCTTGAAAAACATTGGGTCTTCGGCTTGGAACAAACAAACAATCGTATTGAAAGAAGTAATCCCTGATTTGGGTCACAGATTGGCCAATGTGCAACACACTTCTTGGGTTTCAGGCAGTGATGTAATAGATGTTGCCAATGTCGTCCAACCGGGCACTTTGGGTTTGTTTAACTTTAAGATTAAAGCGCCGGCCAAAAAAGGCAGTTATACTGTGCGGTTTGCCGTTGAAGCAGATGGCCAGGAGCTTCAGGGCGGGGAGATAGATATCCCTGTCACAGTTACGGCCGATGGATACATTGAACCGGAACCAACACCCCAACCGAGCACGCCAACTCCGCCGGTCATCACTGTGCCGACAGATGCGGGTAACTTGCTAGCTGAACCAATTATCCGTGTGGGCCTTTATGGCACTGATGACGACACCTTGGTGGTTCGTGGGTTTGTGACTGGGATGAATCTGACCCAGGGCGGATCAACTGTCTGCTCTGTAGGCGTTGGCCAAGAAATTACCATTAAATTCGATCGCGTCAATAAAGTTTATAAAGCCAGTGGCAGCGGGTGCCAATCGCAATCCTCACAATATTATGTGGCTGTGGCGGCTGATGGCCTCTCGCCTTTGGAAGTCACTGATATTTCGCGGCCAGTATCTTGGTTGCCGGGCGCCAATGACAATAAGTTCCGTGCCAAATTGGAACTGCGCTATGCGCCTAAGACAGACATGGTTTGGGTGATTAATGAATTGCCGATTGAGTATTACCTCAAAGGCATTGCTGAGACTTCTGACGTTAGTCCGGCCGAGTTCCAAAAGACTTTGCTGACCGCTGCCCGGACTTATGCCATGTACCACGTGACTCGCGCTACCAAGCATGCCGACGAGTATTATATTGTGGATGCCAAATACGACCAGGTTTATCGCGGCTATGGCCAAGAGGCGCGCAGCCCCAGCATTGTGGCCGGCGTAGATGCCACGCGCGGTTTAGTCGTGACTTATAATAATGTGATTGCCATTACGCCATATTTCTCGCGTTCAGACGGCCGTACGCGTGATTGGAGCGAGGTTTGGTATGGCACCGTAGCTTGGTGCAAAGGCGTGCCAGTGCCGCAAGACGCCGGCAAGACCCTTTGGGGCCATGGCGTAGGCATGAGCGCTTCCGGAGCTTTGGCTATGGCCAAGGAAGGCCAGACTTACGATCAAATCCTAAAATATTTTTATACAGGCATTGCGCTAACGAGGATGTACAGATAATAAAGTAGAGACGCTCCGCAGTATTGCGGAGCGTCTCTACTTTATTATGGTTCGATATGCGCAGCCATCTTTTCGCGCAGGGCATCTTCTTTTTCGATGGTTGTTTCAGCGGCAGTCTCCATGGCTTCTTCCAGATGCTCTTTGCGGTCAAACTCGGCCAGCTCAAGGATCTGCTTTGATATTTGATTGGGATGGTGGACATCCTCAAATGTAAAATATTCTTTTTCGCCGGCGGTTTGTACATAGACCATGCCGTAATCCAACATGGTTTGCACAAACCCGGTGACTTTGGCTGTTACGTCTTGTACGCGATAGAGGCGGAGTTCAGAAGTCGTGCGTGAGAATAGCCCGTTTTGTTCGATATTTATGATGCGTTGGTTGGTCACGATCCACATGTCCAACCAATAGTCCAGGAAGTTTTGGTAAATGAACATGATAACGAAAAGGAAAAACAGACCGCCAAACATGATAAAGACAGCCATGAGTTGTTGATTTTGGAAATATTCATTACGAAATACCTTCAGCATCAGGTAGGCTGCAAAGGGCAAAGCCAGGATGACGCAGAAAGCGATAATTAACCCCAAGATTGTTATCGGATGGCGGCGGTAAACTCCGATTAGTTTTTCGTTCGGTAAAGCGCCGGGCAGGTTATTGAGATGGTACATACTATAAAGTTGGCGGCGCATTAGGGCTAACCAAGGAATTCACGTCCAGGTTGGACTTGAGGTCAACGCCCGAAAGGTAGCCCAAGGTGCCAATGATAATGACGGCCGAAATCAGCACAAAAGCCGCTGTCGTTACTTCAGTCAAAATATGCGATAAGCCGAAACGGAGCATTTGTAGGATGCTGATGGCCGCAATGATAAGGAAAATAGCCAGGAAAACCAGCCAAGCCAGTAAAAAATAATAAAGAGGGATCATTCCTCAATTATAGCACTGGACTGTCATTCCCGCGAAGGCGGGAATCCAGTAAAATAAACAGCTCCGCAGATTCCTCACCTTTGTTCGGAATGCTAAAACAATGTCTGTAAGCTCTCAGGGACAGGGTAACCCAAATGTTCGTAAGCGGTTTTGGTAGCGACACGGCCGCGCGGGGTACGGGCAAGCAGTCCCTCCTGTAATAAGAAAGGTTCAAGCACGTCTTCCAGCGTATCCGTCTCTTCGGCCATGGCAGCGGCCAGCGTGGAAAGGCCCACTGGGCCTCCATTGAATTTTTCAATCAACAAGGTCAGCGCACGCCGGTCTGTTTCATCCAGCCCTCGGTCATCGATATTCAAAGCCTTGAGGGCACCGGCCACGGCTAACTCGTCAAACAATCCATTGTTCCTGACCTCGGCAAAGTCGCGCACCCGCCGGAGCAAGCGGTTGGCAATGCGCGGCGTGCGGCGTGACCTTGTTGCCACGCTGGCCGCAGTCGGTTGGTTGAGGTTGATGTTAAGTAGATTGGCGCTGCGTTCAACAATGGCCGCCATTTCATCCGGCCCATAGAAATCCAAATGGAAAATTGAACCAAAACGGTCACGGAGCGGGCCGGAAAGCAGGCTTAAGCGAGTCGTGGCGCCAATCAACGTAAAACGCTTGAGATCCAAGCGCAGAGTCCGTGCGGATGGCCCCTTGCCGATTACCAAGTCCAAAGCAAAGTCTTCCATGGCAGGGTAGAGGACTTCCTCGATATTGCGGTTCATGCGATGGATTTCATCAATGAACAAAACATCGCCTTCTTCCAGGTTGGTCAGGATGGCGGCCAAGTCGCCGACTCTTTCGAGTGCCGGGCCGCTGGTGACTTTGACGTTTGCTTCCATCTCATTGGCAATGACATGAGCCAAGGTCGTCTTGCCCAAGCCTGGCGGGCCGTAAAAAAGCACATGTTCGCAAGGCTCACCACGCCGCCGGGCAGCTTCTAGGAAAATACCTAAGTTCTCTTTGATGACTGATTGGCCGATAAACTCGGCCAGACTCTTGGGCCTGAGCGATAAGTCAATTTTTTCCTCGCCCACCAGCTCTTCGGGGGCAATGATGCGCTCTTCCATATGCCAGTAACATTAGCGCGCCAAAGGTCCAGAGTCCATAGACAGTGTTAGCGAGGCATGGTCCTTATTTTTTTATATATGTCACCGCCAAGGGCCGGTATAAGGCCAAGAAGCGCGGCCAATAAGAAATAATGAATAGGGATGGCCGTCAGTCCCAAGTGCGCGTTGATTTTTGGCAGGTAAACCAGGCCAACAAAAGCTACCATCATGATGGCGTAAACTGCGATGAAAGTTTTATTCTTCAAAAAATCCAATGAGAACAAAGTTGGCTTGGTTTTTGAAACAGAGCCGATGACTTGGAATAAATTACTCCAAAGGATAGTGCTGAAGCCCATGGTGCGGGCCACTTCGCTCGAGTACCCCAGCTTTAATGAAATAATATAGGCTCCGGCAGCCAGGATGAAGACGCTCAAACCCCTCAGGAAAACTCGGAGAAAACGATTAGTTGAGATAAGCGGCCTTTGCGGGTCGCGGGGTTTGCGGCGCATGGTATCTGGTTCAGCCGGCATGGCTTCGAATACCAGGGCGCAAGTTGGGTCAATAATCAGTTCTAAAATGATTATATGGATGGGGAGCAAGAGCGCGGGCAGGTTCATGAGTGGGATGGCCAGTGCAATCAAAATGATATAGACATGAATGCCAAAAACATAGGAAACGGCTTTTTGTATATTGTCATAAATCCGCCGGCCATCATGGATAGTATTGACAACGGTATTTAACTGGTCGTCCATCAGGACCATATCAGCCGCTTCCCTGGCGACATTAGTGCCTTGGCGTCCCATGGCAATGCCCACATTGGCCTCTTTAAGTGATGGCGCATCGTTGACCCCATCGCCGATCATGGCCACTATTTCACCCATGCGTTGGAGCGCGTGGACAATCTTGAGTTTTTGGTCAGGGATAATGCGTGAAAAAACGTAAATGCCTTTAAGGCGCTTGATGAGTTCATCTTCGGGCAATGACTCAATCTCTGACCCGTTAATTACGCGGCCATTGTGTTTTATGCCAACTGCTTCCGCGATATGCAACGCAGTTTGCGGATGGTCACCTGTAATCATGCGGACTGTTATGCCGGCTCGTTGGCAAGCCAATACAGCCTGCCTGGCACCCTCTTTGGGTGGGTCATGGAAGGCAATCAGGGAAACGAATTCCAGATCTTTTATATCGGCCAAGGACTTGGGAAGACGATTTTCAGTAAGTTTTTTTTGAGCTACAGCTAAGACGCGTAACCCGCGAGACGACAATTGTTCAATGTTATCCAACAAAGTCTTACGCGTCTCTTCCTTAAGCAGGCAATGGTCGATGATTTGTTCGGGGCTTCCCTTAATGGCCAATAAGGCTTTGCCATCAAGCGACCAAGCATGTCCCATAGCTCTTAAGTGCTGGTCAAAACCGTATTCACGCAACAATTTATATTTATTATGTAACTTGTCAGCGTCCAGCCCAAATTTTTTAGCAACGGCAAAGATGGAGAGATCGGCTGGATCAAAAGGTTCTGGCTGGCAGGCGAGCGCTGCTATGGATAAGGCAGCAATGTGTTCAGGATTATTTCTGTCGATTTGTTTGACGTTAACTAAATCGTGGCCAATGAAAAGCGTCTGGAGTTCCATACGGTTCATTGTCAACGTACCTGTTTTGTCGGTGCAGAGCGTTGTAATGCTGCCTAAAGTCTCTATGGCATTGATCCTCCTGATCAAAGCATTTTTTTGGGTCAGGCGATAAGCACCCAGGGCTGAGAAGACAGTCAGGACAACAGGCAGCTCTTCCGGGATAACGGAAATGGCCAGGGTCAGGCCTTTGAGCAAACTGTCAATCAGTTGTTGCGTGTGGGCGTAATTAATCAGGAACAAAGCCAGGCAAGCGCAGAAGCCTATGATCCCAAAGATTTTTACCAGTTTCCCGGTTTTCTTTTGTAACGGAGTTGGCGGTTCTTGGATCTCAGCCAGGGATTTACCTATGTTGCCATATTGGGTGTTGACTCCAATGGCAGTGACCTTGATCACAGCCTGCCCTGAGAGGACAAGCGTGCCTGCAAAGACTTTGTCTGACTTATAGATAGCTCCTGATTCGCCGGTCAACATCGATTCATCGACTGACAAGCTGGAACTTTCCAGGATTTGGCCATCGCCTGCTATGCGTTCGCCCTCGCGGATAACCAAAGTATCTCCCACGACCAGCTCTTCATTATTAACGGTCTGCAGCTGGCTCTCGCGGATGACTGTGATTTTGGGGGTCGAAAGCTCTTTTAAAGCCTCCAAGGCTTTATCGGTCTTAGCTTCTTGATAGAGATCGATACCAATCATGACGAGCACTCCGACAACCATGAGCACGCCATCCCAAGCCTTGCCGATTACAAAATAAATGATTGCTGTTGCCAATAAAAGCAAGAGCATGGGCTCTTGGAAGATGTGCAATATGTAATCAAAGAAGCCTTTGCGTTTTTTTACGAAAAGCACGTTTTTGCCGGATTTTTTTTGTTGATGGACAATTTCAGCAGTTGAAAATCCTTGGTAATGTTCAAAATTTAAGGCCATCACTGTATTATACAGCATTTTATAAAGGTTTGCGGTGATGATATAATGCGACGACTTATGAAACGTATCTTAAAAGTCCTGTCAGAGTCGTACATTTTTGTCATGGCAGCCTCATTGGTGATTGGTTTGTTTGTGCCACAGGCCAAATATCTGATCGCCTGGAATACTTTTTTGTTGCAAGTTATCTTTTTCTTGTCTTGTCTTAAGATCGATCTCAAGCAGATGAAGGGAACGGCCAAGGATTGGAAGTTTTTGTTACTGGCCAATATCTTGATGCTGGTTGGTTTCCCGCTTTTGACCTGGCTAGTGGTTAATCCGCTTTATCCTGACATGGGCTTAGCCCTGTTTTTACTGGCAGCCATGCCTGTTGGCATGACAGCCCCGCTTTTGGTTGAGGTGGCAGGCGGCAAACAATCAATTGCCATGGTTTTGACGGTGACCACCTCATTGCTCGCGCCCATCACCATTCCCTTGCTGACCAAGTTGATGTACGGAGCCACGGTTGCGGTTGATACTTTGGGCATGTTCAAGCAGTTGGCTTTGGTGATTTTTGTGCCTTTTATTTTGGCCCTGATCGTACGCCGTTTAATCCCGTCATTTGTCAATAAGATCAAACCGACAACAAAGCCTATTTCAATTTGCCTTTTGGGGCTTTTGATCATTGGTGCAGTTGCCAAGCAGTCCGGCGCGATCATTGCTTTATCCCAAGATTGGTGGCAGATGTTTGTGGCTATTGGTGCGCTGTATGTGTTTTTCTTGGTGACTCACTTAATTGGTTATTATGCTTTTTGGTGGAAAAAACACGATGAAAAGAATACGGCCTCGATCTCGCTTGTTTACATGAATTTTACCTTGGCGATTTTCTTGGCCTCACAGTTTTTTCCAAAACCAGAGATTCTGTTGCCTTTAGTTTTATCCATCCTACCCTGGGCAACCCTTTTGCCGCTTTGGAAACAAGTTTCAGAGATGTTTTTAAAACCAGCTAGATAGCCAAAAAGGCTCATTTGAGCCATTTTTATTTAGCTAAAATTAGCCAAATTATTCAGATAATAGCCTTGACAAAAAGGCTAATTTGTGATATATTATTACGTCCTGACTATGGTCAGGCGATCAACCGGCAACCGCAGCCCGTGCCGCGATGCGGACGGCGCCACAACCAGGAGGGTCTCATGAATCCTCGATGGCGAGGCGGGTAAGATCTGAACCGTTTCTCATTGTGTTTCGGGCCGTCGCGTGTACGGCCTGACAAGCCGCAAAGCGGCAGAAAGGGGACGTCGATGGTCTCGTGGCAAGTTCCATATTAGCGATAGCTCCCAGCATCCGAAAGGATGACTGAGCGAAGCTGCCGACTGGATCCCGCGCAGAGAAGTACGGCGTATCCCTTGCCGTGGCGACTGATCGCCTAAAGGAGAGCCAAGGGGAAGCAGAGCCCCCCTGCCGAGAAGGCGACCTGCGGTTTCCAATACGCGGGCCAACAAATTCTATGAGAGTGCTGTCCATGGCAGCACGGAGGTCAAGACACTTTCAATCTCACGGGGCGCGTCAGTCTGAGCGCCCCGGCAGTTACTGGAACATGATTAAGTCGTGTTTCGATAACTGCCTTACAAAAAAGTAGGGCGTGGAATTTGGGTCACTGGTATGCAAGTTTCTTGCGCCAGCGGCTCATGACCACTCAGGAGGTGTTCCGTGAAAAGCCTGAAAGACATGATCGTAACGCTCACCCAGTTGGGCGTGAGCAGCGTCTCTTTCGTTCCGA
>JAQULH010000013.1:18516-32049 GCA_029004215.1 Patescibacteria group bacterium
GTCACTGGTATGCAAGTTTCTTGCGCCAGCGGCTCATGACCACTCAGGAGGTGTTCCGTGAAAAGCCTGAAAGACATGATCGTAACGCTCACCCAGTTGGGCGTGAGCAGCGTCTCTTTCGTTCCGAGCGGCAACCAGGTCAGCGTGACTGCGGTCAAGAAGAACACGCAGGGCGCGATCATGAGGAGATGCTCGAAGAAGTACCAGAGCATCGACCTCGGCGATCTGGCGAGTCAGATCTGCACTTCCAGCCACAGTTTGTACATGATCGGCTGGGATGCGAAGGTCGAGTTCGTCAATCACCGGGTCAGTCGCGTCGAGTTCCGCAGCCTCGGCCGTATCTCGGCTCGCAGCCATTCGCCCGAGCACAAGTACCTGTTGGCTGCCAACTCCTGACCGCGTTCCTTCGCACCATCAACTTCAAGCCCGTTCTGGGCGCGCCTCAAATCGTTCAGGTTTGAGGCATGGAAATGGGGTCACGACCAAAAAGTTCGTGGTTCCAAACCATTTAACAAAAATTCATAAAACTCCGCGGATGCGGAGTTTTATGTATATTATTGACCTGATTTTGTTTCAATTGTATATTGTCGGCGCATGATTCGGTGGGGAATGCTCCACCGGACAGGCGGCTACCCGTGTAAGGCCGGAGACGGCCAAGGAGGAAGACCCTCATGTGTGTGCGGAAGAGTGCGGAGCAGTGGGCGGAGCAGTGGGCGACCGACAAGTTGCAAGAAGCGACGAACTCGGCAAGAACGACCAAGCGGTTCCGTGCGGCGAACTGTCTGGTCAACACGACAGCGACGACGCGCTGAACAACGAGGAGAAAATGAGGCTCATCTGGACGGTCTAAGGCTCCCACGGCAACAGCCGAGGGAGCGGTAAAACCAACACGGCAGCAACAACACGGCAGCAACCAGGTCGGGAATGCCATCTGATACGGTCGCGAGATCGAATTAGCCTTTATGGTTAACCTGGTACACTCTCCATGGAGGCACGGCCCGACGCGTCTCCAACATTTATATACAAATTCTTAGATAGTTGATGCGCAAGTGGCGGAACTGGTATACGCGTTGGCCTTAGAAGCCAATGCCCGAAAGGGCTTGTGGGTTCAAGTCCCACCTTGCGCACCAAGTCATAAAGGCGCGTTCGCGAGCAGATCGAGGGCGCGCCTTTTTGCGTATCTTGAGCCAAATCTTCGTGGGGCTCGGCGGGTTCTGACCTGGTGATTTCGCGCTGTCACCACTTGGCGGCCGAGTATCGAGTATCGAGTACGGAAAACGCGGCAACAGAGCGGTCTTTCGGTCGTTCACGACGAGGTTCACGTACATTCGCGAGAGGATGGTCCGGCGCTCATCCGGCGAGCCCTGTTGGAACGAGGCCAGCGCGGTTGCCGCGAAGCTGATTGCCTGTGATGTCGCCGCCCGCCAGTCGTCGATCTCGGCCCGAGGGTCCTTCAGGACCTCGCGGAGGCGAGCCGCGCGCGCCCCGAGACTGTCATGCAGAGGTGCGTAGCTGGCCTCGTTGAGAACGCCTCTGACCAGCATGCGGTCCGCCCTTTCAAGTTGTGCCTCGGTGTCCGCGAGCTCGCGCGCCAACGCGTTCGTCTGGGCTTGCGCTCCTTCGGCCTCCTGATTCGCCCACCAGTCGATTGCCTCAAGCGTCCACCGGTAGAGCGGCTCGGGCAGGTGGATGCGCTGTAGCGATGAGAGCACGTCGCGCTCATCGATCGTCGGAGCACGGCCCTCCTCGAACGCCATATTTTGCGGAACGTCTTGACTTTCCTCCGGTTGTGTGTGAGGCTTTCCACACGTGTCGCGCCCTGGCTTGGGGCGCCTCTGGCGGCTGCTGATGAGGGTGGGGTCCTCTGTAGGATCTTGGCCCTCGCCGATTGCCGCGAGAGCCGGGTGCTCGGTGGAATCCATCTGTGCACTCCTCGGGTGTGCGGTGGGAGTCTTCACTCCGTCGGTGCTTGCGACACCTGCGGGGACGATCTCCGGTTCTCGTTTCTCTCCTTGGCGCCCAACGAAATTGCGGCGCCTCTTTTTTGTATAGACGGCTAGTCCGACGCATACGTGTCATGTAATGATGCGAATTTATTGACGAATATGTCGACAGACCGTCGTCGAGACGACGTTGAACCTCGCGTGAACCGTCGGTGAACCGTCTGCGAGGTGTCGGGTGGTCGATGGACTGCTCGCGGAACCGTTGGATATCTGACTTGAAATCTGCCATCCACTGCGCCGTGGTGACGTTCCGCTGGAATATGCCGTTCCGCTTCCGGTAACATCCTGTCGGCCAATGACAGACCGCGTGCAGACCTACGGTGCAATCCTGCAATGGACGGAAGGGCTCCGGCGGAAAGAACGACGCGGCCCAACTGCGGGATTGTCTCCGAGCCCTCCCTGGCTAGCTAGTGTCTGTCCCAAAGCCGATTTCGGCGCTATTTTGTCGAAGGAAATGAATAGATCGGGCCCGTCGTGAGTCCCAGCTCTTGCACAAGCGAGAACCACGGAGGACCCGATGCGCGTCATGCTTCACACCCAGACCCCGCTCGTCTACCAACCGGGCGACCACGTTCAGAGCCGCGAACTCGCCAGCATCAGCGGCCTGCTCGACGCGGAGCCGGGCATCGTGCGGCTTGTCCATGAGGCTCTGGTTGCGTCGGGCGCAAAGCCGGGCACCGGGCGTGACGCGCCGACGGCGGAGCAAGTCCTCCGATGCCTGATCGTCAAGCAGGTCCATGACTTTACCTACAGGGATCTGGAATTCCACATCGCCGACTCGGTGAGCTTTCGCGCGTTCTGCCGATTCGGGCTTGCCGATGCGTGCCCGAGCAAGTCGTCGCTACAGCGAAACATCAAGTGCTTGCCTGCAGAGTGCTTGGAAGGGATCAACCGAATTCTGGTCGCACGTGCGATCACGACGGATGTGGAGAGCGGGCGCAAGGCGCGCGTCGACTGCACGGTGAGGTCGAAGAGATGGTCAGCAGCCGACGCGTCTACCGCATGCTGCGCAACTTCCGCGCCGGTATCGAGGCAGGCATCTCCTGGCTCAAGCGCGCTCTCGGGCTGACGCGCTGCAACTGGAAGGGACTGGAAGCGTTCAAGTCGTACGTGTGGTCCGCCGCTGACGCTTTTCTAAAGGAGTTCTGTCTCGATGCAAAAGGACAGATCGCTCGCACGGTTCTGAGTCCGGTGCGCGCGACGTACAGTCTGTTAACGAAGTACTCCGTGCTCAAATGGATGTCGCGGGGCTCGCACAGCGGCTTCCAATTATTGATGACTGCGAGTATCTCCGGAACCTCGTCTAGTGCAGCTTGGCCAAACTTATAGAGAATCACGCGAGAGAACTCCAACCCCTTCGAGCGGCCGCGCATGTCGCAGTCGCCGACTGCCGACCCCCATACCTGCGATCACGTAGCGAGTCCGATCATGCATCGACCGACAAGGCCTGGGCGTCATTGGGGAGGCGGCGTGAGCTACCCCATTGGCATCCACCCCTATCGTGGTCCATGGTTCGGACTGCGCTTCGGTAGCTAGCCGCCCGTCTTGCCCACGCATGCGTCGACCAGCAACTCCATGGCGACCAAGGCGTCCGGCACTCCTATCCGCCGCCAAGAGCGCAGTCCCGAGGGTTCGTGCTTGAGATCGTTTACCTGCTCGTAGAGAAGGCGCACAAGCCATTGCGGGTGGCCCCCGTAGGCGATTTCTCCAACCCGGTCCAAAAGGCCAATGGCGCGTTCCGCGAGTGTGAGAACGGAATCGTCGGTAGCGCTTTTAAGATTAGGCAGCTCCGACTGCAGCATTTCCGCCTCCACGATCAAGTCACGCGGAAACGACCTACGGGCGATCTGCGATGCGGTTTCTTGGAGGAGCTTCCGAATTTCGTCCTTCCTTGTGCTAAGCTCCGGAACTGTTCCGCGAACGAGAATTCGGCATAGCTTGTACAACGAACTCGTGGGATCATCACGTTTCCTTCTTGGATCCACGCGGATGACACGCCCCGCAACGACATCCTCTTTTCTGAGTCGGTCGGCCGCGTGGGCCACGGAGAGCAAGCCCTTGTACGCAATGGCGTCGGTCTCGGCGGCGAGAGGGCGGTTAGTTCATAGAGAGCGTGATCACGCCGCGTGCCGCGGATCCAAGTCGTTGGAACCTGCAAACACGGGGACCATCTGGTCTGGTTGATTGCCGAGCGGGCGGGCGCACGGAGCCGTGAGAGTGCCTGGTTCGGCGAGCATGTCGCGCGAGGCGAAGATCAGGAAGCCGGACCGCCGTCGTGCCATCGTCGAGCCAACCGAACCTACGTGCGCCTGGACCCTGCAGCCGTGACCGGTTCGCCTTGACCCATCGCACTCCGCCGCGTACGCTATCAGTGAGAATATGCCACCCACTCGTGCTCCCCGTTGGTGCGTCCTCACCTCTCTCGCGCTCGTGCATGCGGCTCTTCTGGTGTCTCTCGCTTCTATTGGCGTCGGCTGCACATCGCCCTCGGACGACCTCCGGCCGGCAGCCGCCGACAAGGTACCCGCAAAGGCGCACTATCAGAACATCAGGCCGGGGCTTCTGCAAGTCAAGAGCCCGGATGTCGTCGTCATCATCGAAAAGGCGCTGGAAGCAAATCCGGACTTCGTCGCCCTTCGGAGCTACTTCCAACAAAGAGGCTATTCGTATGAACCGGGGCCAGCCAGCTACCTGACCGCCGCCGACTCGGACGGCAAAGCGCTCGTTGGCTTTTCGTACCATGCAACGCTGAACGATGGCACCTTCGGCGTCCTCGTCAGTCTGTACACCACTCCAGACGAGCATCAAGCCATACGTCCAGTCTACACCTATCTGACAGAGGTCAACTATCGAGAAGGGACGAGCATTCTCGCCTGGGTGGACGGAGCCGTGTTGCGAAGCCTCGATCGAAGGCGCGAGTAGGGCAGCAACGATGGAGTGTAGGATGGAGAGGTGGCACCAATGATTCGCCGATGGAGCGTGTCTGCTGCCGCAATGCTTGCTGCGACTGCCATTGCGACTCCCGCCGCTGCCGATTACGACTGTGAGAATACCTGCGACGGGGTCCAGCTCGGTTGCGCGCTCGGTTTCGACTTCGTCGCAGAGCTTCGATCCGGCCACTGGTCGGTAGCCCTCGCGACTGTCTTCTACGAGTACCTCCTCTCGAACTACTGCACGGCCGCATGCGAGACAATTGTCAATGCTGAATGCCCCACGGGATATTCGTGCATGGGTGCCTGCGATTACATTGCGGACGTCTGCAGTGGAGTGATTACGTTTGGCGATACGGTCAAGAAAGCAAGTGACATTCCGATCGCATTGCTCGAGATCATTGGCGAGCATGTCGCCTCGGAGTTCTGCGATAAGTCCTGTGCGACTATCTGCGAGGCGCTGGTGATCCACGGCGCTGGCGGAGATGTATGCATGATCACTGCCTCGGGGAACGGGGAATGCGGGATCAATGGCTACGCATGTCCCGGGAAAGACCTCGACTGCTGCCGGTCTTTCGGTTGCCCGCCCGGCTCATGGTGTCGCCTGAACGCGGCAAACGCGAACGGCTCCTACGGAGTATGCGACCCTTGCGACGGCTGCGGCCACATGGTTTGCAACTCCTATCTGGAATGCGCAACGGCTTGTGCCAACGGGATGAAAAATGCGGGGGAAACGGGTATCGACTGCGGGGGACCCTGCACCCTTTGCTCAACAGCTCAAGCATCTTGCTCCGATGGAGTCCAGAACCAGGGCGAAACCGGAACCGATTGCGGCCCGCCCTGCCCGATCGCATGTTGCCCTTCGGGCAACGGGATGTACTGCGGATCGACAGCCCCGCACCTGGACCCGGACTCACTCTATTCGTGCAAAGACGGAGTGTATTCCAATCCGAAAAAGTGCGGAGCCTCAGGCTGCGTGAAGAATCCGCCCGGCAAGGAAGATGCGTGCTCGTCGACGACGTGCGGCAACGGAGTGATCGACCTCGGCGAGAAGTGCGACGGGAATTGCCCATCGAGCTGTGATGACAGCAACGCGTGCACCGTTGATACGATGCACGGATCCGCCTCAACCTGTGATGCTGCCTGCCAGTTCATCTCCATCGCGGCTTGCACATCGGGCGACAATTGTTGTCCGCTCGGCTGCAACGAAGCCTCAGATGGCGACTGCCCTGCCTCGTGCGGCAATGGCGTGCAAGAGACCGGCGAGAACTGCGCCAACTGCCAAGCTGACGCACCGTGTTTGGGGAGCGGCGAGGTGTGTTCCGGTGCAGCGTGTGTTGCATGCGGGGGACCCACTCAGCCGTGTTGTGGGTCAGATCCGCAGTGTTCCCAGGGCGTGTGCAACGGCGGGTTCTGCGCGAGCTGTCCCTCAAACTTCTGCCAGGACAACGGCAAGGGATCGGGGAGCTGGTGCACCGGGAACACTGCCGTCATATGCACCACGTTAGCCGGGTGCGATATGCCTCAATCGTCAAATCCGTGCCAGAATGGCTGTGCCGGCGGCGTCTGCCTAACCTGTACGCCCGATTGTACTCTAAAGTGCGGCATGGTGAGCGATGGATGCACTGGTTACTGCAACTCGTGCCCAACCGGGTACCTATGCAGTGGTCAGGCGTGCATCGGCAATGGCTGTCCGATTGAAATCAACCCGCCATACCCATGCCAGATAGTCGTCCCATTTGATGAAACGACCGGCTGGTTCTCATCGCCGGGCGATCTCATCCCTTCAACCCCACGACCGACGCATTTGAGTATTGCCCCAGGGTATTTCACGGTCGAAGCCCGAATCTTCAACGGCTTCCTTGAGGTCGGGAAAACATCTATTGGTTCTCCACCGTCGGGTAATTCTGCGGTCAGCGTCTATTGGGACAACTTGACTACTGGTACGAGGTACGTTCGTTTTCAATGCCCCGTAGGTGACTCCTTCGAGTGCACCGGGAGCAGTGCAGCAATGATTTGCAGCGGAGGATGGCAGCTTCTCACATCCACAAGCGTCGACTCCGATATTTCCTGCGGACTCGGTAAGCTGAGCGGAACCTCGTACATCGATTTCGTCGCTGTCACAACGCTTTGATCTCACGGAATCGGGTTCGGTCTTCGAGCAATCTGGTGCACCAAAAACAACCACACGCCGGACAGCGGTGGTTGTTTTGTTTTTCGCTCAGTAGCGCGGATTATGGAGCGCACCTCGACCGCGGGAAGCGCAAGCACCATGCGGGACTTGAACCACTAGATGCCTTCCGGGCGGATCTGGGCGTACAATTATGGTAAATGAGAGTAGTCTCCTTCGCGCCATCAGGACGATGGTCTGGGATAGCCTGTCTCGATATTAGCGGTGAGATATTGGCCTGCCGGACCAAGTATCTTCGGCGCTACAAGAAAACCAGCCGCAAGGCGGCCATGTTGCGGCGAGAGGTCGACCGATTGATAGCACGGTTCCATCCAACGTTTCTCGTCGTAGAGCATAGTCGCCCCGGAACCAAGTCCCCGGCTGAGCCGTTTCTGGTCCGGGCGATCATGTCGTGCGCGCGTAGAAGCGGCATACCGACGGTACCCGTGAGCCGATGCGAAGCGGCCATAAGCATGAGCGGTTGCATCCGATGGGTACCACAACTCAAGGCGTTGCGTCGAGCCTACTATGAGCTGGGAGAGACAATCCCTGAGAATCCCAAGACACTATATCGAGTACATGAGGCGTTCCGTACCTTACGACCGAGATTGACAGCCTTATCAATCGCGCATGTAATGATTTATGACCGCTTGCTCTCCCGCATATGGGCCAAGCTCTTGCCGTGAAGCATCTGGAACAACAATCCCGGCCGTCCTCTGGGCTTCGAGAATCCGCGGCGTGGCCAGGTCGTTCATCCGAGTGCGGATGAGGTAGGCCTGGAGGTCTGCAGTGTTCACACGGATGGTGCGCCCGAAGCGGTGGCAGGGTAAGTACCCGCGGGCGAGCCAGTCGTAGAAGGTGCTCTTGGTGATGCCGACGCAGCGGGCGGCCTCTCTCGCAGTGATGAGGCGCGGAGATGATTTGGTGGAGTCTTGTGGCATAGTGTAATGAATAGTGGATTATCGTTTGGAAGTCGTCAGCGGGACAAGTGCCCCACTCCTGGGGATAGCGAAAGCTCCCCGGGTATGTCGGTATTGTAGCGAGTTGATTCGGTCAGCGGGGTGGGCGCAATCGGACACATGTGTCCGCTTTTAGACCCTGCTTTGTGGACAAGTTCTCCGGACTGATGGCTTTCGGCACTAAGCGGTTGTCTAACGTCTAGCAATCTGGTGCACCAAGTGTCTGAGAAAAAAAGAAGCCCGGTTGTTGCCGGGTTTTTAGGTCTTAGCGGGTTGACTATAAGTACGATTGAGCAGCCTCTTGCGAGTGCCCTCATGGGTAACCACTTCCAGGTATTGCATGGTCAGGCTGAAGTCCTTGCCTGGGATTGCGAACAAGGCATGGAGATCCGTTGTCGGATCTTCTGGCTTGAGGCAGCACCAGATTTTGAAATCGCCAGGGCCAACGGCAGATACTTGGCAGCGCACGGTTCTACCGTCGCAGTGGATGAGGTCGAATACGAGTGTCTTGAGCCAACCGGATGGGAGGCTTTGCGAAGCCCAGATCTGCAGGAAGATCGTGTTGGGCTCTTTATCAAAGACCGCCGCTGCCCTGGTCAGGGAATCCAGGTGGGCCTTATCCTGCTTGGCAAAAATCGATCGTACCATTTGGCCCTCCTTTCGGGCCTTCATGAAAATACTTAGACTGATTTTTCGGGTTTTGTCAAGGGCTCTACTTTGCCCTTTCGACGTACTCTCCCGTATCAGTATTTATGACGACTTGGTCGCCTTGGTTGATGAAAAGGGGAATCTGGACCATGAATCCATTGTCAGTCTTAGCCTCTTTGGTCACATTGCCGCTGGCTGTGTCGCCTTTAACGGCAGGCGTCGTTTCAGTAACTGTAAAAGTCATTTTCTTGGGCAGTTGCAAAGCAATGGGTTTTTCTTCATGCGTGGAAATCGTGACTTCCAATCCTTCGCGCAAGTACTTGGCCATATCTCCAACATCCTCGTCAGACATGGTCACCTGTTCGTATGTCTTTGAGTCCATGAAAGTATAACCCGTGGCATCATGGAATAAATATGACATGGTGTGGTATTCGAGATCAGCAAAAGTGATTGACTCGGAAGTCTTATAAGTAGTTTCAAGCGTCTTGCCCGTCTTGGCGTTTTTGATGCGAGTACGCACAAAGGCCGCGCCTTTGCCCGGATTAACGTGTTGGAAATCAGTCACAATCCAAAGCTCGTTGTTCTGGATGATAACCGCACCTTTTTTGATCTCGCTGGGACTAGCCATAGTGGCGGTATTATTATTGAGAAAATAATCTTAGTCAAGCTTGGTATATAAAGAAAGAGCCAGCGTGAGCGGAAGATGGCTCAGCTGGCTTGGGGGAGAGAGCGGCCCGGAAGGGAGTGTGGGCCTACGGAGGGTGCTGCTATCAGCTGACAGCGAGGGAGGGTGCCGGAGGGATGCTGGAGACGGCTCGCGGATGGGGGGCCGGAGTGACGTCGAAGGTCAGGAACCTGGAAGCCACCGGGTAGAGTTGGTCGACCATGAGCTTGGCATAGTCCCGTCGGCGTTTTGACGCGACCAAGGCATTGACGGCGTTTCTCAGGTTGGTGAGAGCCGTCCGATTGTCGTTGAGATACTCTTGCAGGGGCCTCGCCTTGAGTGACAGCTCTTCGTACTTGAGCTCGCTCTGCGGGTCGTTGGCCCGCATATCCTTCACATCCATGATGGACCGGTTGAGAGCCGTCAGAATGTGTGAGAGGGCCAGGGATTGCCTCCTGGTCCCTGGGTTTGCGAGACCCCTCCTCGTGTCATCGAGAATGATCTGATACTGTCCTGCGCCATCTTGTGCCATTTCCCAACCTCCTTGGTATTTGTCGGGGGTTACAAAATACAGAATTAACAAAATAATGTCAAGGCACTTCTCTTTACAATTGACCTTTTCTGATTTTAGTGCTCAAATGAGGCTTGACTCCTCGACAGTCTGCAACACGGTGTGAATTTGGAAAGGGAAAGGCCATGTGCAACAAACATCTCTGCAACCTCTTGGGATTCGTGGTAATTTACTTGATGCTGGCAGGCCTGACGGGATGTCCTAGCCCCTCGACGGATACCGAAAACCTCCCGGCTCAGGGCGGCAGTGCGGGTCTAGCAGGCAGCGCCGGTTCATCTACCGGCGGAAATGCTGGGGCGACTGCCAATGGCGGCTCCGGCGGAGCGGATGACGCTGGCCTCGGTGGCGAAGCTGGTTCATCCGGCACTGGAGGCTCAGCTGGAACGTCCACGGGTGGTAGCGCGGGTCAGGCAGGCAGTGATGCGGGAGATGATGCGTCTAGCGATGCGGAAAATGACGTATCTAGTGACGGCAACCCGGGTATCATCTGCCCCAGCTGTGACGAGCTACTGACCTGGGATACCACCCAATTCAAACACAGCAGCTATGGCAAGATCAGCACGAGTGCCACTTGGGACGATTCGTACGCCTGGCAGATGCTCAACACGTGCCCCGGTTGGAGCATTGTCGACGGCCACGAAGGCGGAACAGGCGATACCCTGGAGATCGGGGAGTGTGGCAACGGAGTTGTGCTTAGATGGGCCTTCGACTCGTTCTCTTCCGTCCAGCTTTCACAAGGGTGGACGGGGAAGACGGACACCAACCTGGCCATCGGAACAAGTTATCAAGCCTTCCTCCAGGTGTATCCGGATTACACGAGCAATTCGATGCTGCTCGATGCGAGCGGATACGCCATGCTGACCTACGCGAATGGAATGGCTATTTTCAAGAACAGCGTGCTTTCTGAGCTCACCGTGTGGTAATACGCCCAGACCTCGCGCGAAGCCGCACCTAACACGGCGGGACACTACCTCTAGTCCCGTTTTTTTTGTGCTCAAAAAAATCCGCCAGTCAGATGGACGTGGCGGGCTTAGAGAAACATCTTTTTTAGAAACTCGATCTCGTGTTTCAGTTCTTCACGATATGAGGCGGGGTGGGGCTGAGAGAGCATGCCCATTTTCTCGCCCAACATTTTGTGCCAACCAGTCTCACGATTGGGACAGAAAGGACGCTTATTGAAGCCATCCGCCCAACACTGTTGAGGACTTGCATCGCGAATCAAGGTACTATCGCATACACTGCAGGTCTTATCCGTTTTGACCCATTTTTGAGACATGGCATCCTCCTCTTGGTCTCTTCCTCCTGCCCATGCTTTGGCCCAGCGGAGTTGCTGAGCCAGAGGAGGGGAGGTGGGATTAGCTATCATTCTCATCATCATGATCGCCGTTGAGCGTTTCGACGAGATTGACCACCTTGCCGTGCTTGCGCTTAGCGGTTTCGGCTTTGTAGAGCTGGATCAATGCATGTCGTGAGTCCTCGAGTACCACACTCGTAAGTTCCCCTGTTACGCGATCGAACACGTGCCGCCCCATCACCGATTCTGCATAGCACGTCGGGTACTTGAAGACGCAGCCTTTCTCTGATACGAACGGATCTTCCAGTTTTACGTAAACGCCTCCGGATTCGTGTTTGACGATGCGGCCCTTCAAGGTCATTCCTTCGTGCTGCGTAGAAATGACACGGTTGACTCTTCGTATGCGCTCATTTTTTTCATCACGATCTTTTCGCGCTTGGGCGAGGTTTTGTGCATGTCGTTCATGACAAATTCGTCTTGCGTATTCACGGATATGCTTTTGCCCCTTTTCTTGCACTTTCAAGGGCACAAGCCCCATGTCGATATCGTCTATCCAGGGGTCTTCTGCAGGGAATGGTTTAATGAGATCTTCTTTCATGACCTCATCCTCCTCTTCCTCGGAAATCGAGTAGACAACCCCAACTCTTCCATCTTTTTGGTAATAACGAATATTCATATCAGTCTCCTTGAGTTGTCGAAGAACAGTTGATATTAAGAAGATACAAGGTTTTAATTTGAACGCCAAAAAATTTAGAAATATATTATGTATTTGATAAAAACTTGCTTAATATAGCCAAATATGCTATATTTGTTTCGTCAATTATTTCCGACATATGTCTACAAAAACAACTTTGCAAGCCTGGCTGACGAGCGCGGGGCTGGATGAACAGCGGGCCGATATTTATTTGGCGGCGCTGGCCAAAGGCGAGGCAACGGCCGCTGACTTGGCCAAAGACCTTAAAATGGGGCGCACTACCATCTATGATAACCTGCGTTTTCTGGAAGAACGCGGTTTTGTGCAAACTTTGATGAAGGGCAAGCGTAAAGTCTTTCTGCCTTTGCATCCCAAGGAACTTTTTAAGAAAATCGAAAGCCAAAAAGAACAGCTTAAGGATTTGTTGCCGGATTTTCTGGCCATGTATGCCAATCAAGACAAACAGCCTTTTGTTCAATTATTTACGGGACCATTTGCAGCCCGTGAAATCTATGAAGATATTTTACGGACAGTTAAGGATGAATATGTTTATTTTTCCCCGTCCGCGCTGACCCTCCAAACCGTTGATCGAAAGTATATAGAGCAATGGATAGCGCGCAGGGTCAAAGCAGGCATCAAATCACGGTCATTGCGCGTCAAAGCCAAAAACGTGCCTCAACCGATTTTTTCGGAAGAGGCCAAGTATCTGCGACAGATCAGATATTTGCCGGCTTATGTTGATTTAAATGCCACGATTTACATCTATGGCCATAATGTGGGTGTCATCTCAACTCGTAAAGAAGGCTCCTGCTTTATTATTCATTCGCCGGACATGGCCTTTAGCTTGAAACAGATTTTTGAATTTCTTTGGAGCGTGAGCGGCAGGGGATAAAAAAGAAATGACTCCCAAATTTGGGAGTCATTTCTTTTGGAGCGGGTAGCGGATTTTATGAGCTCACTTCATCGTTCCAAACCTGATCAGGAATGTTGAGGTGCCGCGAATAGAGCTTGCCGAGCCGCTGATGCATGTGGCGGATTGCCGCCTCGATTTCTACACTCAGTTCTCGCCCATCCGAGGTCTTTCCCGTCACATGACTTAGTAACGCTGGCAGCCGTGCATCGAATCTGAGGAACTCCTCGTCGATAGCCTCTATCCATTCCTTTACGGCAGTGCGTTTTTCGAGCGCGTTTTCACTGCTTGTCTCGTTCGCGCCCATAGGTGGTTGTTCTCTCATATCGTAGTATGTAGTTATTTATGGGTGAATTATGCAACGGTCGGGACGGTAAGGCAAGAACCCGCCCTCGCCAGAACAGGTCACCCAATGGTCACCATGGTGGGTAGCGGGAATTTCATAAAACAAAAAAATCCCCTCACAGGGGATCTTTCGTTTGGAGCGGGTAGCGGGAATTGAACCCGCCTCTCGACCTTGGCAAGGTCGCATAATAGCCACTATACGATACCCGCAACATTGAATTGTTTACGGCGAATAAGTTATCAGAGATTGCAGGACATTGCAAGACTAATCCAACTTAATCGCTGTTATCTCCGGATTGGCAAAAACTCTCATGGTCGGGCCCCAACCGCCGACACCGGTAGTCG
>JAQULH010000014.1 GCA_029004215.1 Patescibacteria group bacterium
GACAAAATTCGTCTAAAAACGTAAACTTTTCCCGTTGTTAAAAATATTCCGGGCCTTTAGCTCAGCTGGCTAGAGCGCTTCCATGGCATGGAAGAGGTCGAGGGTTCAAATCCCTCAAGGTCCACCACAAAAGACCACACGCCGGACGGCGGTGGTTTTTCGTTTCTGGCTCAGCCTAGCGAATTCAGGAGAGTGGAGTGATCGGAGTCGGCGACACACTACTCCGGATTCGAACTTTCGGGTGCGGAATCGCCCTTCTTGTTCTTGCTCAGGGTTCTGGCACGGACTTTGAGAACGAGCGCCATCGTCTCGAGAAGATTCGAGCCGTATTCCTGGGCTTCGTCGTCCGTGAGCTGTCTCACGTAAACTTCAAGGATGACTTTCTTGAAGGAAGCGATGAGTTCCGGGGGTAATTGTCGCATGCCTCATTATCGCATGCGGAATCGAAAGCGTTAGTCGATGCGAGGCAGCGACAATCCTGTTGCTTGTTGCGCTGCGAGGATCGCCGGCGTCGCAAGTTCGTTCAAGCAATCTCGTGCCAGCCTCTTGAGCTTGCTCTGCAGTGCGCTTGATCTTCCTGCTCTTGGGGATGATCTCCTGGAAGAATGGAGCGAGCTTGCCGGTCCCGAAGTTTTCATGTAGTAGATCCCGCGGAGGTTCTCATGAAGACCGACGCACTTGACAGCAAGAACGCTTCACTGGATCCGATCGTCATAGAGCCCACTGGGAGTGGTGGACAATTCTCCGACATAGCCATGACCAACTTGTTTACGGCGCATCTGGCCGCGATCAACCTCGGAAAGCAGCTCATCTGGCAGCGCTATCATGTCATGTTGACAGCGAATGCGATCCTCCTCGCATTGCTGGCCGCCAAAGGCGGTGAGTCTTCCCCCTTTCGCTGGGTTGTCCCTGTTCTTGGAGTCCCACTTTACGTCGTATGGGCATGGCTTACAGTTCAATCATGGATCTCCTCCACGAATCGAATTAAGGTCGCCAGTCGTTTCATTTGGGCTGGACTTCCTTCTGAGCGGAATCCAGTCAATGAGTCGTTAACGCCCGTACTCAAGAGCGGACTGCGCGGTGATGCTACGTTTCTTCTATCAGTGTTGGTCATTGGCTTGTTCCTTGGCGCCCACGTAGTCTCGGTAATTGTAACGCTGTGCCACTAAAAAAAGGACGCCAGACTTGAGCTCTGGCGTTGAGGACTAGCGGCGTATTTTGCGTCGGGCACGATAAGTTAGGACTACCAGCAGACAAACGTAAACTATCACGAATCCGCAGTAGGCCACTTCTGGATGGTCGACGAAGAACTTCGCCCAGAACACTCGTATCAACACTATTGTGAGAACGGCGGGGATCACCGGCGCAACAACGTTGAAGACTGCGATACGGCTATCGGAATCCATTCTTGCCTCCATCCGCCCTCTGCACGCATCCCAAGCGGGATGCTTCGGAGGCGGAATGAAGGCGGTACCTGTGTGGTCTCCAAAGTACAACAAGAGGATTACACCATAAGGAGAATCCGTCAAGGGGAATCCGATCGGCAATGGGCTGAATTGGCGATTGTGCTTTGCGGCTCGCTCTTACAGGCCTATTCCTGATGCCCTTTGAGCTTCTATCTCGCGCGAGCCAGCTGGATCATTCAGTCTGGTGCGTCGGATAAACGCCTCAAGGTCAGCGGTGCTGACGCGGATGGTGCGGCCGAACCGGTGGCAGGGAAGATATCCTCGCGCGAGCCAATCGTAGAATGTGCTCTTCGTGATTCCTACGCAGCGGGCAGCTTCCCGTGCGTTGATGAGCCGCGGAGCGTTTGCTGTGTTGTCTTGTGGCATATGGTTGGGATAGTAGGTTATTGTGGGTTGGCCGTCAGGGGGACAGGTGCCCCACCCTTGGGGATATAGTTTAGGGGTACGATGCGGAAGGTCCCGCTCGGTCATGGTATCCCTGCGTTGCAGTCTGCACAGTGGGCGCAAGCGGACACGGCATGTCCGGTTCCATCCCCAGCCCAAGCGCATCCTGTCCGCCTTGTCGGTTCGCGTGGTGTAGCGTATTTCGGACTTCGAGGACTTTGGTCCACCAAAAAGTAGAGACGTTGCAATGCAACGTCTCTACTTTTTGATTAAACATCAATGGCTGGAAAAAACATGTTCAAAACCGTCAGTTAGCCCGATCCTGTCACGGTAATCACCGCTTTTTCTGTCTATTTGGCGCAGTATGGCATGCAATTGCCTGATCTGCCTGGCCATACGCAAAGATTCTGCTGGTTCTGATATTGGATCTTGCTTATATCTAGCCAATTCCCTGGAAAGGTTTTTGATCTGCAAAACCAATTGTTCCGGGTCAGTCTCAAGGCCGGTCGCTCCTTGATTGGAATATATGACAGTCCCAACCATCTCCTCTTCATCCGGTTCTTTATCCAATGTCTGAAGGTCAAAATAAACCGGCTTTTCCTCTGAAGCATCCGGAATGGGTCCCCGGGTCTCATCTAATTCGCCCGAGGACGACAAACTACCGCGTGACCTCAACTCGAGTAACAAGCTTTTGTACCTCGGACTAGGTTCTTCTGACCCGTTGCGCCAACGATATTGCCAATCTGCCAGCTCCCGTTCCAGGTCTGATGTTTCGGTGCCAGCCAATTCGGCCCGCATCAAGGCATTCTTAAGATCCATCTGGAGTTGCCTGATATGGGGCGCCAAGCGTTCAATATTTCCCTGCCTGCACTCTTCGAGCAAAGCTGCTATTTTTTCCATTTTCCTTTCGTAGACATCTAGCATCCTGGCAGCCCGTTCATTCAAAGCCCTTTGCTCATTCATCAAGCGATCACAAAGCTTGGCATCTGGTTTGTTAAGTTTGCGGGAAGATAACTTTAAAACGCCTTGCTTAAAGGAATCTAAAATTAACCTTAACTGATAGCCTAACATTAACCATATAATAACCCATCCGCTGGCCTAAAACAAAGTCCCGACTTTCATCGGGACTTTGTTTAATGGATTACGGTTTCTGCTGGATTGGATTCTGGTCTTGAGGGCCTTGGATCTTTTCCTCGACCGGCGTGAGCTGCGGACCGGTTGTCTTGGCAGCTGGCTGTGACTTTTGCTTGGCAATCAATCCTTGCAAGTAACTGATGCGTTGAGCCACATCTGTGTTGTCCTTATTCGTATCCTGGACCTTCATGACCTGGGCCAAAGCATCATCCAACCTGCCTTTTTCCTCATACAAAGCTGAGAGGAACCAACGGGCATTGGCATAATCAGGCGTCAAGGTGATGATCTGCTCGAACATGTTCATGGCCTTATCTTTTTGATTGTCGCGGTAATAGAGAATTGCCAATTGGAAGGCAACGCCCACATCCTTGCTGTTAGCCACGACTTGTTCGAGCTTAGTGATGGCATCCTTGGTCTTACCCTGCCTGTCGTAAACCATGCCCAACTGGTAATGAGCCTCTGCGTAATCAGCCTTGGCCTGGATGGCACGGTTTAACCACTCGGTCGCACTGCCCAAAGCTTCAGTCATCTTGCCTTCAGCATCTTTGCGTGCAGTCTCATCTTTGGACTGCAGCAAAGTGGCAAAACTATCTGCCCGCGCAATGTAGATCTTGCCTATCTCTGTGCTATAAACCGGATTATTCGGCTCACGATCCAACGCTTGTTGGAAATTCTTGATGGCAAACTCATCTGCCCCCTGGGTAAAGGAAGAGATCGATTGGTAGATGACTGCCAAATTTTCCCAGTTATCAACGTTCTGCGGGTTAAGGTCTGAAGCCTTCTTGGCAGTGTCGATAGTGGCGGCAATCACTTGGTTAATGGCAGCCGCCCCGTCCGGCTCGTTCTTCTTGGCCTCAAAAACCTGCGCTGCCTTGATAAGATAGGCCTGCGATAAATTGCGGTAATAGACATCATTCATCTGGTTCATGATGACCGCCCGGTTCAAGGAATCGATGGATTGGTCAATTGGTTTGCCGGCCTGGTAAGCGAGAACAGCCGAGGAATAGGCCGCATCAGCTGCCAAGCGTTGCCCGGCTAACCAGGCTGTGGTCAAAGCGGCCACGCACAACATGATGAAACCAATGGAAAGCACGGCCGAACTGGCTGCGCTCTTTTGCGCATCCCAGGCAAAAGCCTTCTTGGAAAGAAGGGCTGCCAAAAGTGCCAGCAAGAACCAGAACACAAAATGATGGGCAAAATTGTAATTGTAGAAGAAGGCGATGAACGCCATGGTGGCCCAGCCCACAAAAACGGTCAGGTAAGCTTGCCACGCATCATCATCCCTTTCCTTAATCAAGTGCATGGCGCTGTTGGCAATGGCCGAAATGATCAAGATCAACCAAAGCGCGATGCCAACCAGACCAATCATGGCAATCAAGGTGAAGAAGGTGGTCAAACCGCGTTCAAAACGGACAGTCCAGAATTGCGAGAGGTTGACTTCCGGTGAGCGGAACTTGGCGTAGTCATAAATCCATGTGCCCGGGCCGGATCCAAAAATCGGGGCTTGGCGCAAGACGCTCTTGGCAATATCCCATGAGGCTACCATTGAAGGCGACACCTCTGACGGCAGGTTCAAGTTGATTGGCGTGCGGAAGATCAACAAGAGGATGGAAATGCAAATGACAACTGCCGGGACAACAATCCTTGATGGATGGTGGATCTTGAGCGACCTTATGATAGGCAGAATGACAAGCAAAGCAGTGCCAAAAATTATAGCGGCCCAGATTACCCAAAAATCCACCACAACCGCCACAACCAATGACATGAGCAAAGTCAACCAGACAATGACGTTAGCCGCTACGCTGCCTCTGCTCTTCTGGCCCAAAGTACATTCATCATCCTTGCAGCCAAAAATCGTGAGCGATATCGAGATTATCAACGGCACTACCATGTAAACGCCAAAAGCATTAATTGTGCCGACTGTGTTGAAGGTATTGGTTTTGGTTGCAGCTGCCAACCAGCCCAACGGATAAACGCCAACCATCTGCAAAAAGCCGTAAAGGCCCACAATAAATGATGAGGCCAAGAAGGCTAATATCAAATTGTAGAGCTTGCGGGTCGTGCCAACGCGATTAACAACCAAAAAGTAAAAGATCACGAAGGCTAAGATGGTGGCAAACGACCATTGCATCTGCCCGATGTTGCCGATAAGTGAAATATACCGGTCTGACGAAAAGAGGCTCGTCACCAGCCAACCCAGCGCGAACAAAGCAACCACCAGATGGATCCAAGCGCGGGAAAGCATGAAGCGCCTTTCAGCCACGGCCTTGCCTAACCAGGCGGTTGTACCCAGCATGACGAGGATGATAAGCAGCGTCTGCTTATTAAGTTCCAGGACATCCAGAGTGATGGGCATGAAAAAGAGAGGCACGAGTGCGACGCTGGCATACAAGCACGCATCGATGATCCATGTCAGGACCTTGAGTAGGCGCGGCGAAACCCCTTCGCCACCCTCCCATGTGGCTTTTGCCACAGCATCTTGATTGAGCATAGAATAAAGAATAATTAAGATGTAAAATCAGTAAACCCAAGTATAGCATAACTGCACTAACTGCTGTATATATAACTTTATGAAAATCCACCGCTTCATCGGCCAATATAACCTTAAGCCTGGCAATTTTGAGCTGAAAGATGCAGAAATATTGCATCAAATGTTTAAAGTCCTAAGCCTCAAACCCGGTGAAAAGGTGGTTTTATGCGATGGCCAAGGCCAAGAGGCTGTTGGTACGATTGCCAAGCTGGGCCCTGATAAGGCTCTTTTGCTATTAGACAAGCCAACCATCGTCGCTACGGAGCCTAAGCGTCAGATTGTTTTATACTGCGCTGTCTTGAAACGCGAAAACTTTGATTGGGTAGTCCAAAAAGCCACTGAAGTTGGAGTGACTGCCATCATCCCAATAATTACCCAACGGACTGTTAAGCAAAACTTAAACTTAGAACGCTTGCTTAAAATTGCCAAAGAAGCGGCTGAACAATCCAGTCGAGGTAAAATCCCAACCGTCAGCCAGCCCATTGCTTGGTCAGCAGCCTTGGAGCTGGCACAAGGTAATGATGTTAGTCTTTTTTTTGACATTAAGGCTGAGGCCACCATCATGGAGTCTATCCAAGGCAAAAACCACATCGGCATTTTTATCGGGCCGGAGGGCGGCTGGGATCCTAAAGAGATTCAGGCAGCCAAAAGCCATAACTTCATAACCTCAAGCCTTGGACTTTTAACCTTGCGTGCCGAAACAGCTGCCATTGTTGCCAGCTATTTGGCATGTAGCGCCCCCTTTTGTTAAAGGGGGATCAAGGGGGAATTTTACTGCCCTATTGTCAGTTGTATTGAATCGCCTTTAAGCGAACTGCCGTCGGCGTAATAAGCCACCGGATATATCTCCACATTACCGATCTCCGGCAAAGTATTCCAAGTCACTTGGTTGGCAAAACCAGTCGGCGAGATAATGGAGCCCACGAGCTGCACCGAATTGTTTTGGATGGAAAAAACATCCAGCTTTTGCACGCTCTGCAAGTCATTGATGAGGATTGTCACCGGGATCGGGAAGCTGGACCTGGATACGTAGCTGTTGTTGGCTGGTAAGCCGATGGATACTTTGACTGGCGTCGTATCAGCCAACAAGTTGATTGTCACCTTGGCCATTCCCCTATTCCCTACGTCATCAATGGCCGTGACTATCAGGTCATGATAACCGCGGCTGATCATGTTTGGGATATGTATCTTTATGTCACCGCCGGAAGCATTAGTCGTACCGACCATTGAATCATCAACCTTGACCTCCAACCTTTGTATCGTACGTTTGGCCTGGGACGCGACATTGATCGTCAACTCGCGGGAGTAAAGCGTGGCATTATCCTGCGGATTATTGATTGTGACTGTCGGTTGGCTGTCCTTGGTGTGGACGTCGTCATATTCCGTTGGCTTGGTGGTAGTCGTGTGCCACTGGTTTTTTTGCACCCAATCTTGGACGCCTTTCTCCCAATTGGAATATTGCGGATCGTTTTCCGGATGTTGGGGAGCCGGGCCAAGAGGATCGTCCTTGTCTACATACCATAATATATTGTGGGCTTCATAAAACTTACTCTCCTCAGTCAACTCGGGTGGCGTAAATTCGGTGGCCAGTTTGCCAGTCAGCTTATCAACTGCCACCTCCTGCTCAAAGGCCTTACCGATCAAGACTGGTTTAGCCGTGGTTAGGGGCGGCATGGGTGGGAATTGTTCTTTGGGAGTGTTGGCCAAGGCGCGCTTCATGAAACCCTGCCAAATAGGCGCGGCAATCACCGAACCATCGGCACCGGATGACATGGCAGTACTGCTGCTGTTGCCAACCCAAACGCCCGCCACCAACGAAGGCGTAAAACCCATTGTCCAGGCATCTTTATAATTGTTGGTTGTTCCGGTCTTGGCAGCCGCCGGCCTGTCAGGCAGGGTCAAATAGTTTTTTGAACCAAAAATATAAGCACGCGAGCCATTGTCTGAAAGTACATTGGACATCTCGTTGGCTATTTCCGGTGGCATGACCTGGTTACCCTCTGGTTGCTGCCATTCTTCCAAAGTCTTGCCATCAGCATCAGTCACCTTAAGAATCGAGGAGACTGGATACTGTTTGCCCTGGTCAGCAAAAACCGCAAAAGCATTGGCATGTTCCAGTAATTTGACTTCGCCGCCGCCCAAAACCAAAGATAAACCAAAACGCGTCCGATCACCGAAGGTTGTGTAGCCGAGTTGTTCGGCAAAATCCAAAACGCGTCCAACGCCTACCAAATAAAGCATTTTGACAGCCGGTATGTTTAATGAACCCTGCAAAGCTTTGCGCACGCTAACCGGACCATGGTAAGTGGGGCTGTAATTTTTCGGGTTATACGGGCCGATATCTGTTTTAAATGTCGTCAGCACATCCCAGAGCGTTGTCTCGGGTGTATAGCCTTTAATAAATCCGGCCGCATAAACAATGGGTTTAAATGAAGAACCTGGTTGGCGCGGTCGCAAGGTGACATTGACTTGGCCATCGATACTCTCGTCAAAAAAATCCTTGGAACCAACCATGCTCAATACCTGCCCAGTCTTGGGATCAAGCGCCACCATGGCTGCGTTGGAAAAACCAAAAGCTTTGCCGTTCTTTTCTACGCCCTTAACCACTTCTTCTTGGGCTATTTGTTGCTTGTCCCAATCCAGCGTTGTGATGACGCGCAATCCTCCCTGCTCAACTTTTTTCTGACCGTAAGTATCTATCAATTGGGACTTAACATACATTACAAAGTGCGGCGCACTGATTTCCCCCATCTTACGGGGAAGAATTTTCTTAAGCGTATCAATCTTTTTGGCCTCATCGGCTTGCTGCTGGGTTATGTACTTGTCGCGCACCATGGCATCTAAAACCAAGCTCTGGCGTTTAACCAACGCTACGCGGTTATCGCCGTGCAAACCCGTGCCATAAGGATTGTAATAATCTGTTGACTGGGGAATGGATGCCAAAAGGGCTGCTTCATCCAGAGTCAGGTCTTTGACTGACTTACCAAAATAAGTTTCCGAAGCTGACCCAATGCCATAAGTCATGGATCCATACGGAATCTCATTCAAATACATCTGCAATATTTGGTCCTTGGTAAATCGCCGTTCAAGTTGCAAAGCCAAAAGGAATTCCTTAATCTTACGTTCCCAACTTTTCTCATTGCTCAAAATAGCGTTCTTGACCAATTGCTGAGTCAAAGTTGATGCGCCTTGCGCTTTGCGGCGCTGGATAACATCAATATATATAGCTTTGACTACGCGGGCCCAGTTAACGCCATGATGTTCGTAGAACTGGCGGTCTTCAATTGAGATGGTCGCCTGCTTCATGACATCTGGAATATCTTCAAGCTTTACCAGGCTGCGCTTCTCATCACCATGTATTTCATACAGTAAAGTAGTGCCAGCGCGGTCATATATCTTGGTGGATTGCGGTATTTCGCGCGTTATCAAATTGTTTGGATTGGGCAGGTCACGGCTGATCCAGGCCATGACCAAGGTTAGGGCCAGGACCCCGGCCAGACCCAAACCCAATAAAGCCAGTAACACCACAACAATGATGGCCTTTATCCGGCTGGTTTGCATTTTCTTACCCCTTTTTGGACTTGGTTCGTGACTGTCTGAAATTTCGCGTAAACCATCGATAGGCATAAAATTTCTTGGCTTAGATTACACTAAAAATAGGATATACCCCTTGACAAAATAGGGCAAATATGGTATAGTTTTCGCCTTAAGATTTGGAAGAAATGCGTTTGCATCGGTTGAGGGCTTAAAAACAAAAGTCTTGAAAATTGGCTAAAACATAACACTTTTAGTCTTTTTCTTTATAGACTTGCGTAGCCTAAAACCCTTACGAAGCATCATTCTGATCTTGAGAAACATTATTATGAACAGCCGCCAGAAGATTAATTCTTACAGCAAAACGTTTCTCATAGTACTTATTGCCACTGTCGCCCTGACTTCAATCAAGATCCAATCGGCTTCAGCTTCCATGCTCTTGCCTACGCCGGTTTTTCAAACGGCCGGCCAAATGATCTATGACGCCATCCAGGAACGCGGTTTCGTTGTTCCTCAGAGTACTGAAAAGGATGTGCAGTCGACAGATGAATTAACAACCAAATATACCAAAACCTACACGGTCACTGCTTACAATAGCGTGCCGTGGCAAACTGACAGTACACCTTGTATTAGCGCCGACGGTTCAAACGTCTGTGAGCTAATGCAAAAAGGTGAACTGTCTTGTGCAGCCGCCTTGCCGTTTGGCACCAAAATCAATATCCCGGGCTTCGGGGTTTGTACGGTGCGCGACAGGTTGGCTCCCAGGTTCTCACATAGGATCGACCTCTACTTCGGTGGGGCCGACCAAATCCCTGCAGCTAAACAGTGGGGCAAGCGCTCCTTGGTCGTAGCTGTCTTGGATGAGAGCTCAATATAAGAACAAATTTTATACAAAAATCCCGCCTAATAAGGTGGGATTTTTGTTGGAGGCGTGAGTGGGAATCGAACCCACCATACAGGTTTTGCAGACCCGTGCCTTACCACTTGGCTATCACGCCGCGTGTTCGGATGTTATCAAGACATAAAAAAATCGTCCAGCCTCTCAAACCGGCGATTAAAAGCCTTAAAATCTTTGATATGGATTTTCCTTTGACTTTACGGACTTTGTAGACTTTAAGGACTCAATGGATTATATTGTTGCCCATGTTAGTCTTGGGGCACCGAGGCATGCCAAACCGCAGGGTAACCGAAAATACTCTGCTCTCATTTATCCAAGCCATCCAAGCAGGGGTTGATGGCGTGGAATTTGATGTCCGCTTGTCCCGCGACGGGCAACTTGTAATTTATCACGATGGCATTTTAGATCGGTTGGCGGGTGACGCACGCAAAATCAACGAACTGACAGCCAAAGAACTTGCACTGATTGAACTTAGGGGCGCTGGAAACATCCCATCATTAAACGAGTTGACGACAGCCATACCATCTCCCCTGATTTTAGATTTTGAAATAAAAGATCCTGAAGCCGCGCCTTTGCTTTTCGCTAAACTTAATACCAGTGCCGGCTTAAGGGAAAGGACGATCGTTTCATCTTTTCATCTTGATGTTTTGAACGCCTGCAAAGAGCAGTTACCCGACGTCCGCCGCCTAGTCCTCATGCACGGTTGGGTTGCCCCGGGCCGCCGGCGCGTTATCTGGCCGCAAATTTTTGAAACAGAACCCTGGGCCGTTGGCACACGCATCGGTGCATTAAATGACTCGCGCATCCGTTGGCTGCGCGCCCGTGGCTATAAAGTGGCAGCTTACGAAAACCGAACTTCTGCCCGAGCCGCCAGGCGTATGGCAAAGCTTGGAGTTGATGTCGCTATCACTTATCGGCCGGACGCCCTACACATAGACTCAACCCCCGGAATCATGTAGTTTATTAGCATGTCTGCTAACCCAAAATCCGAAAAAAAGGCCTTGCTGGTTGATGCCAATGCCCTGATCCACCGAGCCTGGCACGCTTTGCCGCCCATGACCAATGACAAAGGAGAGTTGGTTAATGCTGCTTATGGTTTTGCCTCTGTTATGATTAAAATCTTGGGCGAACAAAGGCCGGATGTTTTGGCTGTTTGCTGGGACACGAAAGCCCCGACTTTTAGGCACGAGGCCCGAGAGGATTACAAAGCCCAACGTGTTAAACAACCGGATGAGTTTTATGCGCAAATCCCTTTCGCCCAAAAAATCGTAGAAGCCATGGGCGGCACCAATGTCAGCCTCGATGGCTTTGAAGCTGATGACATTTTGGGTACTTTGGCCGTCCGCTTGGAGAAAAAAAGTTATGAGGTTTCTATTTTGACAGGTGACCGTGACGCTTGGCAGTTAATCTCTGACCACATTTCAGTTATTGCCTTTAAAAAAGGCGTGAGTGAGACAGTGGTGTATACGCCAGAGAGTCTGGTTGAGATTACCGGGTTGCGTCCTGATCAAATCGCTGACTACAAGGCCATGCGCGGCGACCCGTCTGATAACTTGCCGGGCATTAGCGGTATTGGCGAAAAAACAGCCACTGATTTATTGAAACAATACGACAATCTTAAAAAAATCTTCAAGGCTGCTCATGACCCCAAAAGCAAAATGGCTGACGGCGTGCGTGCCAAGCTTATAGCTGGAGAAAAAATCGCAGCTGAGATGCTTCCCTTGGTCAGGATTGTCACCACGGTCCCGATTAAAGTCGAGGACAAAGACCTTAAACGCAGGCTGGTAAATGAAAACGAGATCTTGGAAGTTTTTAGTGAGCTTGGTTTCAAATCTTTGATTACGCGGTTGTTTGGCAAGAAAACTAATTCCCCCTTTGCTTCCCCCCTTGATAAGGGGGGCTCAAAGACAGCCTCCCTTACCGAGGTACCCGCCCGCATCGCAAGCGAAAGCGTTGCGGGCAGGCGAGGCGGAGGAATTAAGAAGGGTGGTACAGCTCAAAACGTCAGCGACCTTAAAGACTTCTTAGCATTAGCCTCTGGAGAAAATCCTATCATTATATATATACCGGAATCAGCCCAGACATCATTCTTCGAGCAACCGGCTGGTTTAATGTTGGGCATTACTGGCAAAACGCTGATTCTGCCGCAAGAGATATTGGCCAAAAAAGAAGTTATGGCTGAACTCAAAAATATTTTAGCTGACGAGAAAATCAAGAAAGTCGGACATGATATTAAACGCGCTTGCCATTGGGCTATCGAACATGGGCTTGAAATCAAAAATATTGGCTTTGACACCCAACTGGCCTCTTATTTACTTTCAGCCGGAGAGCGCAGCCATGATCTCAAGACAATGGCCGGCATGTATCTCAAACGCGTGTTGGATGAAGGGCAGGCTCAGCAGGATATTGCGGCTATTAATGATTTGGTTCCCGTGCTTAAACAAGAATTGGCCAGCCGCAATCTAACGTCAGTGCTAGAGAACATCGAATTGCCGTTGATTACTATTTTAGCCCACATGGAAGAGGAAGGGATCTTAGTAGATACTTCTTACTTAAAAGAACTGGCTAAAGAGTTATCAAAAGATAAACAGGCGCTCGAAAAAAAAATGCATGACATGGCTGGAGAGGCCTTTAATCCCCTTTCGCCCAAGCAACTCTCGCATATCTTGTTTGATGTCTTGGAGATATCGGACAAAGGAATAAAGCATGGCAAAACAGGGATCTCTACAGCTGCTTCTGAACTGGAAAAGCTTTATGGCACTCATCCGATTATCGAGTTGATTGAGCAATATCGCGAGCTTTCAAAGTTGCTTTCAACCTATGTTGAGGCTCTGCCTTTGCAGGCTGACAAGCAAGGCCGCGTGCATACGACGTTCAATCAGGCTGTAACAGCCACGGGACGTTTGTCATCGTCTGACCCCAACCTGCAAAACATCCCCATCCGATCTGAGTTGGGACGAAAAGTCAGGCGCGCCTTTCTTTCAAAGCCAGGTTTTGTCTTGCTGTCTTGTGATTACTCGCAGATTGAACTCCGCATTGCGGCCGCGCTGGCCAAGGACAAGAACATGCTCGAGGCTTTTGAAAAAGGTGAAGACATTCATACTGCCACGGCCGCCAAAATTTGGAATTTAAAGCTTGAAGATGTGACTAAAGATCAGCGCCGGATTGCCAAGGCTATAAACTTCGGCCTAATCTTTGGCCAAGGACCACAAGGGCTATCGCGGACATCTGGCATTTCTTTCGAGGACGCCAAAAAATTCATTGCCAGATACTTCGAGGTTTTCTCTGGCATCAAAGAATGGATGGAATGGAGCAAGGGCATTGCCTCGCAACAAGGATATGTTGAAACTTTATTTGGCCGCCGCCGCTTTTTGCCGGAAATCCATTCTTTCGTCCACCAAGTAAAAGCCCAGGCAGAACGCATGGCCATCAATATGCCGATCCAAGGCACGGAAGCTGATTTGATTAAGATGGCCATGATTAAAATCGCTGAGCAGCTGCCGTTGATTTCCAAAAACTCCAAGATGTTGCTGCAAGTTCACGATGAATTGGTGTTTGAGGTGCCTGAAAAAGAAGTTAAAGTTGTTGCGCCGCAGCTGGTTGATATCATGCAAAATATTGAAAAAATTGGGTGTCCGATTATTGTTGACGCCAAGTTTGGAAAGAATTGGGAAGAGATGACAAAGCTTTAAACAAAAATCCCTCGCAACCGACTAACCTCGTTTGTCATTCCTGAAGAGGCTTGGCGCCGATGTCAGGAATCCATCCGATCATTAATCAACTATGAGGGATTCTCGCTGCTTAGGTGCGTGAGCGAGAGAAACGCGTGAAAGGGTCAGTTGAGCGAGGAGTGGGCCGGCGCGAGGTGGAAGAGGATCGTGAAGTCGCCAAGCTGGAGCTTACCGCGGGCATTGGGGCCGAGCGGCACTTCCCAGACGCCGGTCAAGTCGGGTTTCTTGCCCTGCATGAATTTCTTCACGTCGTTGAAGTCCGGGAGCAGGCAAGGCGGGAGGCCTTCCCTGCCGTCCGTGAGGCGACCGACGATGTGCCTGGTCAGACACAAGCGATATCCTTCCTTCGAGTAGCGGAAGAGGTCGTGCAGGCGGACCACCTCTCCCTGCGTGTCGTCCTCAAGCAGCCCAACCACCACCGACTCCTTGGAGACGACTCTCGGCTCGCCGATGATCACGCCCCTGAAGGCGACATCCAACCTGAGCAGGCTCTTGTTCATGGCTTCCTCCTTGAAACCGGTTTGCTATCTCGGCTAAAAACCACGGGGTCGTAGTCCCCATCGGATCCGGCGCCCTCTTCCCCGAAAGTGACGAGTAGCGTGAAACCGCCCACGCTGTCATCGACCTGCTTGACCACTGAAAGTTGATCCTGATCCAGATCGCGTCTCGACGGAAAACTCCCATCATTCCTCATGTCTCTCTCCTCTTAACTATTCGATGTACGGCCCAGCAAAAAGAATTCTGCCATTACTCCCCTGATTTCAGGGCTAAATTGAGCCATAAAATCAAAGGATTAAAATAGGCTTTCTCAAAGAACGTGTTAATTTAGCAAAATTTTCTAGTTTTGTCAATCCCCTTCCCCCACTTCTTCGCCCGCGTTAGGATAGCGGCATGCTCATCATCTGCACCGGACCTGAAACATTCCTGGCGCGTCAAAAAACGCTTGATTTGCTTGAAGCATACAAACAAAAACACGTTGCTCACGGTGCTGAGATAGAAAGGCTTGAATCACAAACTTCAGTTCAAGATGCTATAACCCGTTTAAGCAGTCTCGGATTATTTACTACGAAGCGGCTTCTCAAATACGAGAACCTGTTAGCTAACATCACACAGACCCAAGCTAAACAATTATCTAAAGCGATACTCTCGGATGGCAATCAAACGGTTGTACTGACATACGAAGACAAATCCCCTACTGAAAAAATTCTAAATCTGTTTCCGAAAGAAAATCTTTTTGTCTACGCTCATGAAAAATTAAAAGGATCAGAACTTAATAAATGGATAGCGTCTCGCTGCAAGTTTTATCAAATCAATCCTGATTTAAGTTCAAAATTAATCGAGCTTCATAATGATAATCTTTGGGCCATCGAATCCAGCCTGCAGGCCATGCGAGTATTGGGTGATGCTTCCACTATTGAAAAGACAGCTGAAAATGATGATTCTGCCTTTGCTATCATTGATCAATTCTTCAAAAACAATCCTAATTGGATTACTCAAGCAGCTTCGCAAGATCCTCAAGAACTCCTTCCCTTGTTACTTTCACAATTATTGAACTGGCACAAAATAAAATCAGATCAGGCTCAAGATGTACATCCTTTTGTTAAGAAAAAACTTGGATCCGTTAAACTTCCTCATGCTGAAGAACTTACTCTTGAAGCAATCAGGACGATGTACGCTTCAAGAAACTCAATTGCGCAAGGACAAGAGATTCTACAATTATTGTTTTAAAATGTAATTTAAAAACTCCCCGCAATTCTGCGGGGAGTTTTTATTATTTCTTGGTTGAGTTTGCCACCAGCTTCATGATCCTTGCTTTCTTCCTATCAGCGCTATTGCTAGATATCGCGTTAACCTTGGCCGCCTTGTCCACAGCTTTCTGCAAAAGCAAAGCAGTCTTTTTCGCTTCTTCAAAGTTTCCCTTTGCTACAAGATCTTTGCATTTAGACAACAACGCCCTCACATTCGTTTTAATTCGAACGTTGTGCACGGTGCGCTTCTTGGTCTTACGCAACTCCTTCATGGCTGATGGTTTATTTGGCATATGTTGCGAACATATTATGTGTTAGCGAAAATTATGTCAATCTTCGCTGTTATCCAATAACATTGACTAATGACCAAACTTGCGTTAATATTTATTGGCTTAAATAAGCTAAAAGACGGTCAATATAGTTATTTTACGACGCATAAAGATCCAACTTTCCTAAAATTGGCTTTTTATAGCAATTTAGTTCCCGTAGTTAAATGGATATAACAAGGGACTCCTAAGCCCTAGTTGGTAGTTCGATTCTACCCGGGAACACCACCCCTCGTCGCTCGATTCGATCGAGCTATGAGGGGTGCCACTCGAAGCTTCATGCGAAGGGTGGCCTTCAATTGTTTCACGTGAAACAATCATTGTCCTAAGAATGTTTCACGTGAAACATTCGACTAGTCTGTGCAGGTACTCGCTTCGCGATACCGACCCGTCGTCTTTTTCAACTGTTAATGAAATAGGGCCGATATCTTCGATACCTGCCCGTCGTCACTCGAAAAACAAAATAAATTTTGTTTTTGCTCGTTCCTAGGGCCGGTAGCTCAGTTGGCTAGAGCGCTGCATTCGCATTGCAGAGGTCGGGGGTTCGAATCCCCCTCGGTCCACCAGACAAAACCTGCCTTTTGGCGGGTTTTGTGTTTCACGTGAAACATTATTTGCCCTGATGGTTAGTCAACAATGGGCTTGCCAATTGTTTCACGTGAAACAATTCATCTAAAACATCAAAACGGTGACACTTGATCAATAATCTTATGTTTCACGTGAAACAATTTGTTTACTTTTTTTTCTCTAAGGGGAATTGCTCGCCCAATTCCCCTTAAACCCCAAGGCGCCCCATGATCTGCGCTCCTCGTGCGACAAAGCGCTCGTTCGCCGGTGCGGCAAAACTCGCCTTCGGCTCAAACAGTTGCCGCACTTATCGGCTCACTCCGCTGTCGCCTTGCGGTGCTCGATATGGGGCCCTTCCGAAAAAGATAAGGAAGATGAAAAAGTATTAATAGCTTTCAGTGGGGTTCGGGGCAAAATCGGGGAGCCAGGACTATGAAATGAGTAGCCACGTAAAAGAGAGCGGACATTTTGCCCCGAGAGTTTTGCTCCACTTTTGCGGCCAAAAGTGGAAAGAAAAAACAAATTGTTTCACGTGAAACATTCATACTGTATGAAACAATTGAAATATTTTTAGACACTTAAATTTTCCTTTAGTTATCAACAATAATGCTTTTTGCAAGAAATGCTATAATCAAATAGCTTTATGCGCATCTACTTTTGCGCGTTAATATTTGGGTTTTTTCTACTCTGTAGTAGCGTCCAAGCTGCCATGACCAGCTCGAATTTTGAAATTCGCTTTGATTCGATCAACAGCGGGGGACTGGATAACAGCACTTCGAGCAATTATTTATTGTACGACACAATAGGCGAGCAAGCGACTGGTTACTCAACCAGCACCAACTACAGTCTGTATGCCGGCTACCGCCAAGCTGAAGATTTTAGGCCGCATCTATCTTTATTGATTGGCGCTCAAGAAAACAACACTCAAACTGCCTACACGGCTCTTTCAACTACTACCAAGGCTGTGACAGTCACTTCTATTACCCATTTTGCAACCGACACCTTTATTGGTGTGGTTGAAAACCAGGGATTGAACCAAAAAACCATCATAGGCAAAATTGCCTCCATCATCGGGAATGTCCTGACGGTCGACAAGTGGGACGGGCAAGTTGATCAAATCTCAGCCAATCCATCTGGTGGGGATGATTTTGTTTATAGAATGGAAGCGCAAAATGGCGCTTTTGGCCAACTCGAACCTAACGTTGGTAAAACAACTGTCTCCAGGACAAACGTCAGCACAAACTCACCCAGCGGCTATAGCGTCTACCTCCAATCCGATGGCTATCTCAGGGGATCGACAACAACGCATATTATGGATGTGGCGGACGGCCTAGTCTCACCAAACTTTGAGGAATATGGCGCCCAAGTCTACGGATTCACGGCCACGAGTACTGGTTTTGATTTTGCCGTCTCAAGCACAATTCGTGAAATTCAAACCTCTTCGACCACGGCTGACAATGACCGCGTCGCTGTAGTTTATAAAATTAATATTGTCCCTTATACGCCTGCCCTAAACTACCAGCAAAAAGTTCGCTACTTATTAACAGCTAACTTTTAACAAGAGCTGGAAAGTAGGCTATAATTTCTCTAACTTCGAGGGTCAGTATTTATCTGCTGCTAAAACCAAATAAGTGCAGCTCCTCGCAAGTTGGATCCTAATTGGGTATCAAAAGGATCTCCAACAAAAATACAGGCCAAAACCAAAGAAGCCCATTAAAATGGGAGTATTAATCTAAGAACACATAGCTCGTGGCTTTGTATTTATTAGCTGTTTTATGCGAGGATACCTAGTGAGATTTCTGTCGTTTATCGCCCTGTTCGGCCTGGCGCTTACGATGCTACCTGCTAATGCCGGAGGTGTTGGCATCTCTATTACAACTCCTACAAATGGTGAAATTGATTCGGCCGCTTCTACTGGTTTTGCAACAACAACAATTAGTTGGACAAGCAGCGCCACCTATCTTAATGGCGCCACCGTGCAGCTCGCGCTTGCACCCGTCCCCAGTTCAACCGCCATAACCGAGTGCTTACCCGCCACAACCAGTATTGGGGGAGCGACTTATACTTTTGGATCTGCCTCGAGTTCTGGTGCGGTTTGGACACTGACCGGTAATGCCGCAACCACTGCCGTAACGCTTTGCGTGCTTGTGCCTGTGACAAACGGGCCTGCTTTAATTTCTGCTAAAAACTTTTCTGAGGCAATCGTCACAACTGGTGCGACTGTAGATTTTGGCGCGGCCATGTTTTATGTTAATGGAGGAAACGATGTGACCATAACAGCCACTGTCCCTGCCACCTTGTCTTTCATGATAACCGATCCTGCCAACATTAATCTCGAACAGCACACTTGCAATCTTGGCAACTTGAGCATGAGCGCGGTTAATTCCTGCTCATATCGTCTGAAGATCCAGACCAATGCCCAAAATGGTTTTGGCGCAAAAATAAAAGAAGACCACGACTTGGCAACTGGTTACGCAACCATAACAAACGTAGCAGACTTACACGTTACGGCGGGCTTTGAGGAATATGGCGTCAATCTGGTCACCTCAACCTACGGCGGACGCAACCCCAACACCGGTCTTTTCACAGAACCTGCCACGGCCTGGCACCCAATAGCCAATGACTATTCCATCCCAACCTTGGCCACCGGCTTTGTCAGCTCCACCAATGCTTTCTACGCCACTTCAACCGGCGCCACCCAACTGGTTACGCACAAAGCCTCTATTAACGGCGCAACCGTGGTGGGCTCCTACAGCCAAAGGGTCACTTATTATGTATACGGGCACTTCTAAAGGCTCCTAGTTTTTGTTGAACTTATGAAGGCTTTAAGGCTCATCTCATTATTTATACTTCCGTTGGTCGGTTGTATTTTTTTGAGTAATGGAGCCCAAGCCATCACTGTCTCGCCAGTTATTATTGATCAAGAAATCGCTCCTGGCATGAGGGTCAATGGCAAGTTAATGGTAACCAATGACGGTAAAAACCCACAGACCTATTACGTGTCAGTCCAGACTTTCGTGCCCATGGGTGAAGAGGGGGAACAGCAATATTTAGATGAAGCAGATATCAAAGGCCTGCCTTCTTGGTTCACATTCTCTGACAAGGCCTTTACATTAGAGTCGGCAAAGACAAGAGAAGTCAGCTACTCGATCATCGTCCCGCCAGATGCTGAACCAGGTGGCCATTATGCTGCTGTTTTCTTTTCTACAACGCCCGAGGTTGAAAAAGACAAGACTTCCATCGGCGTGGCGGCTAAAACCGGCATAGTTTTTTTAGTTGATGTTAGCGGTAACGTTAAAGAACGTGCGGATATTGAGTCATTCACTGCCAACCAGCCAATTTACAGCCATCTTCCGGCCATGCTGAGTTTGCGCATCCGCAACACAGGCAGTGTCCACTTCCGTCCGACCGGCACTTTATCTGTCCGCAATATGTGGGGCGGCATCGTAGCTCGCGTCCCAGCAAACCCCAAACAGAGCGCCGTGCTTCCTAACAGTATCCGTCGTTTGGATACCTGGTGGGTAAAATCAATGGACCTTGCCCAGGGTGGATTTTTTGCTGAGGTCACTAACGAATGGCAGAATTTTGCTTTGGGCCGCTACGTCGCGACAGTTGATGTCCGTTACGGCAGCCAAAATATTCCTCTTGAAGCCAGAACTGTTACTTTTTGGGTCTTGCCTTGGGCTCTCGGCCTACTTTTGTTGGGAGCAATTATCATCCTGCTATTGGGCATGAGCCTCTACAACAGGTTCATCATTTCCATAGCCCTCAAGCGATCAAAAAAGTAGTTCTGGCTCAGCCACAAAAATGGAACATTCAAGATTAAAGAGTGGGCTTAAGATAGCAGCCATCTTTGCCTTGGCCTTTTTAGCTATTGCCTCTTTTTCTCAAAAAGTTTCAGCTGCTTCAACCTCTCCGGCCACAGACGAGATTACTAGCCAGCTGATCTCTGCTCAAGCCAATCATACAATCAATTTTAAAACTCCCTCTGGTATTGATGCACCAACCGATACAATCACCATCAATCTCTCGGCTTTCACCTTTGGAACTGTTGGGGTGGGGGACATAGATATTTTTCATGGCCCGGTTTCGGGGCTAGAAGTACCTGATGCTCACGCCGCCCTGCCGGGGATTGGGGTTTGGGGCATTGGCCTGGGCGGAGGCACTGTTACCCTGACGCCTCCAACCGATTCTGCACCCGGGCAAGTATTGCCCAATGATTTTATAACGGTACGTATTGGCACCAATGCTGTCGGGGGCGTCAATCGGCTAACCAACCCCGCTCTTGCCGGGGCAGTCTTAATCAATATTGGTGGTGGATTTGGTGATTCAGGGCACATCGCAACGGACATTGTAAATGATGATGGCGTAAACATCATGGCCACAGTCTCTGGTACACCGACCATCACTTACATCTCACCCAACCAAGTTACCCAAGGAACACCTGGCTTTACTCTGACTGTCCATGGCACCGGATTCCAACCGACTTCAGTCGTTCGCTTAGATGGTTCAGATCGGGTCACGACTTATGTCAGCTCAACAGTCATAACGGCCCAAATCACTGCCCCGGATATTACTGACCCGGCAAATCGGGCTGTCACGGTCTGGAACCCAAGCCCCGGACTGCTTTCCAACCCAGCCAACCTGGCTATCACCCCGCCCCAGGGCGGCGGTGGGCAAAACCCTCCCTTAATCTTCAATGTCCACGTCATAAACATTACGCAAAGTTCTGCTCGTATTGTTTGGGATACGGACAAACTCGCTGATTCAAGAGTTGATTATGGCTTAACCATTGCTCATGGCTTATCAGTTTCAAATGGTTCATTTGTATTTTCGCACGGCCTAGACTTAAACGGGTTGTTGCCCAACACGACATATCATTTTACAGTCACATCCCAAGACCAGTTCAACAACCTGAGCACGAGTGTTGACTATACTTTTACCACCTTAGCCGTCCAGCAACTCATCATCTCTAATGTCACCAGCACTTCAATCGCTGATACTTCGGCCGTCATTGTTTGGGACACCAACCACACAGCCACATCAAAAGTAGAATACGGCACTTCTCCTGCCTTGGGTTTTTGGATGATTGTCCCGGGCGATGTCGTAAACCACGCCGTGCCTTTAACCGGCTTGCTGGCTGACATCCAATATTATTACCGTGTCATATCGGCTGATTCCTTTGGCTTATCTGCGACTTCCTCCATCTTCACCTTCAAAACACAAGCTGACCACACACCTCCCAGCAATGTTCCTTTAACTGCTACACCCGGTGATACGAATGTATTGCTCATATGGAGCCACCCTCCCGAACCAGACTTTGCTGGAGTGCGCATCATGCGACGTACGGGCGGATACCCAACCAGCCCGACTGATGGGACACTGGTCTACGATGGATTGGCCACCACCTTCCTGGATACTGGATTAACCAATGGCTTGACCTATTATTACGCTGCTTATACTTATGACACCCATAGTAACTTCTCGTCAGGGTCATTAGCTTCTGCTACGCCTGTTGGTCCGCCGATTATTCCGCCCACCCCAACCACAACGCCACCGATTCCACCCCCTCCTCCCGTTCCTCCTGTTCCGCCAGTCCCACCCATTTCACCGATTCCGCCCACCCCAACCACAACGCCGCCTGTACCGGGGCAAATCCAAATCCATGCTTTATATTACTCGGCTAATGGTACCGTCCTGCTCCAACCAGACCAGAATGGTAACTTCGGAGTTTTAGCCGGATCTTCGGTTTATGTTTATGTACCAACGGCCAATTTAGGGTCAACACCCCAGTTCGGTGTTATGACGGTTGGTGGACAAGCCTACTCTTTAACCCTAAATGCAGATGGTACGGCCTACACCGGAACCTTCCTCGCCCCATCATCCAACACTTTCCAAGTCGACATCAGAATATCCTTCCAAAATGGGCAACTAGGAACTGTCCAAGACCACTTTGTAGTTCAACCCGGTGGTCAGGTAGTGGAAGAGCAGCTGCCAGCCGGCCCACCCATCGTAGTTCCGGGCGCCCAAGTTGCACTCTACCAAAACGTTAATGGCAATTGGATCCCTTGGAATGCCACGCCTTACGGGCAATCAAACCCAATCATCTCTGATCAAAACGGTGCCTTTGTGTTTGTTGTTCCCAATGGTGAATATTACGCAATTATCAGTAAAGAGGGGTATGTTGGAGTGCGCACTCCCACCCAAATGGTGTCTAACAATGTGTTCGGCGGGCTTGTGCCCTTAATCAAACTACCACAACCAATCACGCCGACAACTACTTTCCCATTTATCCAAAACGTACCACAACAAATCCAGTATCTGGCCCTGGTCGGGCAATCAATAATCCAGCGGCCAGAGGTTATCACGGCGGTCAATGACTACGTCGCCCCAACTTTATTGGCGATTGCCATCATCAACACGGCCGCGGCCTTACCACTCTTTAGCCTACTTGCTTATCTCCAGTTCTTCTTTACCCAGCCCTTCTTGTTATTTGGCCGCAGGAAGAGAAAACGTTGGGGCATCATCTACAACTCATTAAGTAAACAACCGGTTGAGTTTGCGGTTGTTCGTCTAATACATTATGAAAGCCGCCTGATTGTCCAAACGCGAGTTACGGACAAAAATGGCCGTTATGTTTTTTACCCCAAACCCGGTAACTACTTATTGGAGATTTCTAAACCGGGCTTTGCTTTCCCGACGCAGTATCTAGCCGACCAAAAAGTCGATGGGGATTATACAGATCTATACCACGGTGAAATGATTGCCCTGGAGGACTCAGACCCAATCGCCTTAAATGTACCCATGGATCCGGTAAAAGTTGTCGAAACCCCTCGGCGTGTACTTTATAACTATTTCATCAGGAGCTTCCAACACATCATCTCTTTGCTGGGCGTTATCATCTCGCTCGTATCACTCATAATTTCCCCAACCTGGATTTTAGCTCTGCTGTTCCTGGCCCAGGTGGCCTTCTACTTGCTCTTCAGGCGCCTGGCCATGCCAGCTAAAGCCAAACCATGGGGCTTGGTCTATGACACCAGCACCCGAAAGCCTGTCCAGGGAGCCGTGGTCCGGATCTTTGACCGTAAGTTCAACAAACTACTTGAGACTTTAATTACTGACAGCAAGGGACGTTATGGATTCTTCGCCGATAAAAATAACTTCTACGTCACAGTGGAAAAAACCAATTACCAGAAATTCACTTCCCTTGATATCGATTTGGTCAAGACGCGCAAAGAGACAATTGTTGACCTGAACATCGGGCTAAAACTGCAACCTAAAAAATAAAGCGCCCGCAAGGACGCTTTATTAAAAATAATTATATTCTACTGTCTTATCGGCATTACCAGATAACGATATTCTTCGGCTTCTTCTGGCAAAATCAGAACTGGTGACATGGGGCCAATAACCGAGAGCTTAACTTTTTCCGAGGTCATGGCATTTAAACCATCCATAACATACTTGAAGTTAAGGACTACTTGGTTAACTTCGCCGGTCACATCGCCCCGGATTACTGTTTTGGTCTTACCGGTGCCTTCATCTGACGATTCTATGGCGCATTCTCCGCTCTCTGGCGAGAGTTGCAGGTGAACATCGTTAATCTCCTTACGTGAGAACAAACTGGCCGCCCTGACGGCTTTTAAGAGCTCGCCGCGGTTCAGCACAACCTCGGTTTTAAAGGCTGAGGGGATAATATTCTGATAATCAGGGAAGTTAGCCTCAATCAACCGAGAAGTCAGCTCAACCGCGCCATATGAGATGACTAATTGGTTGTCAGAAATGCTCCAACCAACGCTTTCCGGCGGTTCCAACTCATCTTTATAAGACGAGAGGATGCGGGCGATCTCTGCCATGGCCCTGGCCGGCACAATCACTGTCGCAGAACGTGCGGCTTCTTGGCAACCAACCAACCTTTCAGCCAAGCGATAAGAGTCGGTCGCTACAAAAGCCACCTTGCCCTGCTTACCCGAGGCATTGAAGTAACAAGCCACTCCAGAAAGCTCTGGCCTTGATTCAGAAACAGAAGCTGCAAAAACCACTTGGCCAACCGCCTGCCTAACATCGCTAGCTTTAAGTTGGAAAGTGAGATTCTTGACTAGTTTGGGTAACAACGGGAACTCGCTGGCCAACATGCCCCTAAAAACCGTTTCTTGGCCGTTTGACTTAACTTCTAACCCATTTTCTTTAAGAGAGAATTCAACCTTGCCAGAAGGCAACAAAGACACATAATCAAAAAGTAGCTTAGCCGGGACACTATACTCTCCCTCGGTATCAATCTTACCCCTAACAGTACAGACAATAGATATCTCCAAGTTCGTGGCATGGAAATTAATTCCGCTCTTTTCAGCCCTGATCAAAACATTACCTAATACCGGCAAGTTTATATTCTTACCGGTTACGTGGCTAACCACGGATAATCCTTGAACCAGGTTTTCTTGAGTGCAAGAGAATTGCATACGATTACTCTTTTATCCAATTTCCGGCTTTCCGGGATTGGTTATTGGTATTTAGAATAAAGATATAAAGGTAGAAGTAGGAGTAGGGGTTGTGGATGGAGTGGGAAAGGGGTTATTGGAGCTTAGCTTGGTGGTTTCTGGCTGCACAGCCCTGTGAGGCAACAAGGGATCCTTTTGACCTTTTGGTGGGTAATTATTAATTGTTAATTATTAATTGTTAATTATCCACCAGAGTTCACCCTGCTTATCCAGTCTGTGTCCCCATGTATAATTTTTCACGCATGATGTTTAAGTCGCGCTGGAGTTGTTCGTCTTTTTTTAATAGGCAGTTGATTTTATTGCAGGCATGCATGGCTGTGGTGTGGTCGCGACTGCCAATTTGTTTACCAATGGCCGGGAAAGAACACTTGGCCTCTTCCCTTAATAGGTACATGGCGATCTGCCTTGGGTAAGCCAGGCGTTGTTCGCGGCTTTTACCAAGCAGTTCTTCCATCCGGATATCATAATAGGCCGTCACGATCTCCAGTAGCTTGCGCGGGGTGATGTTGCGCTTAGGGATGTTGGGCACAAAGCTTTGGAGCAGGTTTTGCACTGATTCCATGGTGGGTTCAGCGCTCTTAAATTGGTGGTAAGCAATCACTTTATTCAAAGCCCCCTCAAGTTCACGTACGTTGGATTGGATGGTACCGGCGATATAGCGCAAGATATCCATGCTGAGTTTGTAGTTTTTCTCATTACTTTTGCCTTGCAAAATAGCCACCCGAGTTTCGAAGTCGGGACTGGAAATATCAGCCGTCATGCCCCATTCAACACGCGAGACAATTCTCGCCTCGAGCCCCGGTATGTCTTTGGCCGGACGGTCGGACGTGATGACAATTTGTTTATTAAGTTGGTGTAAGGTGTTGAAGGTGTTAAAAAATTCTTCTTGCGTGCTGTCCTTACCAGCGATGAATTGGATGTCGTCCAAAAGCAGGACATCCAGGTTTCGATAAGTATCCTTAAATTCCTTGCCGCGTCCTCCGCGGACAGATTGGATAAAATCATTGGTAAACCGTTCACAAGTAACATAAAGGATCTTGGAGTTGGGTTTGTCTTTTAGGACGTGGTGCCCAATCGCTTGTAGAAGGTGGGTCTTACCCAAGCCAACCCCGCCAAAAATAAAAAGGGGATTGTAGGTCAGACCCGGGCTGGCAGAGACCGCCATGGCCGAGGCGTGGGCCAGCTCATTTGTCTTGCCTACCACGAACGATTCAAAGGTATAGCGCGGATTAAGGCCAACAGATCCGACCCCTTCTGTGTGCTCTGCTCTTTGTTCATCCGAAGGAACATCCAGGGTGGGCACCGAATAACTGGACTCCATGCTTTCAGTGTTGGAAAAACCGGGGATGGGGGTTGTGTTGCGCACTTCTACGCGGTAAGTGACCTCGCGGACCCCGTTATTTGTGGCGTTGCGCAGGGAGCGGACTATTGAGTCGTGGTATTTTTTTTCAAGCCAGGCTTTAGTAAAAGTGTTGGGCACCGCAATGATTACCTTGGCGTTTTCAAAATTTGATATGAATGTGTTTTTAAACCAGGTGGTGAAATTGGCTTTAGAAAGAGTCAGTTCCAGCTCCCCGAGGGCAGCTTGCCAAATTTCATTGGGATTCATAAAAGGTCGTGTTAGCTGTAAATTCTTGCCTACATATCAACAGTCGCGTTAAAGCATGTCAAATATGTGGACAAAAGGTTAATAGATTTAGGATAGCTAAAGCGCTCAACTAATAATCTGCTTAGTACTAAGTCAAAAACCGGGTGGGCCACCATACAAAGAATGTTTAAAACGTGTTAACATTATGTATGTAGCATTAATTTTTATGCCTCAATCCAAACAACCTATGCAAATTAACAAAACGCTAGTCGTGGCCATCAGCCTGGTTTCATTGGCTTTGGTCATATTTCTTGGAGTAAAAACCAGAAACACCTGGGAAGAGTACTTCTACATCGGTAAATCAGGCAGGGACACTATAACTCTTGACGGTCAGGGCAAGGTAACGGCCAAACCAGACGTGGCCACGGTCCAATTGGGTGTGATTACTGAGGGAACCTCAGTAAAGGACATCCAACAAAAGAACACAGATAAGATGAATGCCATTATCGCTGCCTTAAAAGCCATGGATATCAAGGCAGAAGATATCCAGACCCAAAACTATAATTTGAGTCCAAAGTACGATTGGACCGATGGGACCCAAAAGTTGGTCGGCTATACAATCTCGCAGAATATATCAGTCAAAGTTCGTAACCTGGATAAGACCGGGGATGTGGTATCCAAGGGCGGGGAACTGGGCGCGAACCAAATTGGCGGTGTTCAGTTTGTAATTGACGATCCCAATGCCCTCCAAGCTCAGGCCAGGGACAAGGCTATTGATGATGCCCAACAAAAAGCTCAAGTTTTGGCTAAAAAGCTGGGTTTAAACATTGTCAGGGTCGTTTCTTTTGCCGAATCAGGCTCAATGCCGGTGCCGCGACCCTATTTAATGATGGACAACTCTGCTAAGTCTGCAGCCGGAATGCCAGAGGCCGCACCCCAGATAGAACCAGGGTCAGAAGAGGTGACTGCCAATGTAAGCGTGACGTTTGAAGTGAGGTAGACCCCCTCATCTTGCCAAATCAGCCAATTATCAATATACTGGGGCCATTATGCCAAAGAGAACATATCAGCCAAAGAAGCGCCGGCACATGAAGGTTCACGGTTTCCGTTCCAGGATGTCCACCAAGAACGGCCGCAAAGTGCTTTCCCGCCGGCGAGCCACAGGCCGTAAGAAGCTAGTGGTCAAAAGAGCAAGATAATCCACGTAGAGACGCCCTCCGGGGCGTCTCTATTGTTTCTATATGTTACCCGCACCTCAAAGACTGAAGAAAACCAAGGATTTTGCGCTTATGGCCACCAAGGGCCGCTCGATTTTCGGTTCACTGGCCACTCTTCGCGTCCGTTTGGACGCCAAGGTGTCCAAGGATACCCAATCCAAGATTGGTTTTATTGTTTCAACCAAGGTTTTTAAGCGAGCCGTCAAACGCAACTTAGCCAAGCGCAGGTTTAGGTCGGCTGTGCGTGAGCTTTTACCGCAGATCCCAACAGGTTATCACCTGCTTTTTGTCTTGAAGCCAGAGACTTTGACCGCTGATTACCAAAGCATGAAGGCAGAGATTCTCCATATGGTCAGCAAGATACCGGAAACAATGGTCAAACCCCTCAAATTATCGCCCCGCGCCAAACATGAGATGCAAAAAGGCAAGATTCCTGTCGGCTCACGGTTTGTGAAACCCAAGAAGTAAGGCAGAGCAACTTATATGGCATTTTTTAAGTGGTTTTTAATGTTGCCGCGTAGAGTTGTCTGCACTTTCATTAAGTTTTATCAAAAAACTCTGTCGCTTGATCACGGCCCCCTGAGCAAGCTCTCTCCAATTGGAGTCTGCAAGTACCATCCAACCTGCAGTGAGTATGGCTATGGCATCATTATGAAATTTGGCGTCCTTCGGGGCACTCCTTTTATGTTTTGGAGGATATTGCGCTGCAATCCATGGAGTAAAGGCGGGTTTGACCCGATACCTCAAAAATAATCAATAAAGATAGGGCTAGGCTTGACTTTTTGGCCATTTTTTGCTTATATACAAAATCGTTCCAGGGCCAATTCCCCGCCATGGAGCACGCTTTTTACAACCATGGGGAAAATAAGGAGATACGCATGGACGACAAGCGCAGAAACCTACGCGCCCAGTCCTTGCTGGTGCCGGCCTATGGTTTTGATTCCGCGGGTGAGGCAAGAGTGTATCTGCAGACCGCCTCTGGCCACCAACTGAATTACAGCTGCCCAGCTGTTGTTTATGGCGAGAAGAACCGCAGGCACTATGTGACTATTCCTGGGTACTGGTTTGAAACTAGCACTGATATCCTACGGGCCACGCAGGTCCGTGGGGCCGAAGAAGAGGTTAACAAGTTTCAGATCGACTTACGCAAGCAAGACGGACTCGGGCTGGTTGATCCCATCTGTCTGTTGGCAAGCGGCCACCTCAGGTTCAACTGCCAAATGGACACGAGCGGCTTACCGGGTTGGGTCATGCGGCTCACGAACGGCCAAAGGAGCTGTTACGCTTGTTGGCAACAAGCTGACGGTTCGCCGTTTAGCAAGCTCGCCACGATTACTCCGAAAGGGGGCCCGATCATCCTCCATGCAGCTCGATCTGGACGGGGTGGTGTCTATGCACGTACTGCCATCCTCGATCAAAGGGGCCATTTGGCCGGATACCTAGTGATCCGCGTCCGTCTGGAGTTCCAGCTCTTGAAGGACAACCTGGGCGATCTGCTTGAGCTCAAGATTGGGCGGACCGTCACACGAGAAGGATTGGACGAAAGCCCAAGCGCCAACGGTCTGGCCCTGGAAGGACAATGGAAGTATTTGATGTCTCAAGCGCAACAAGGCTTCATGAAGGGTAATGGCGAATACCTGCCGCGAGAAGTGGACGTCGAGAGACGGCTGATCATCGATCAGATCACCAAATTCAGGAAGGATGCTGAGATGGCGCAAGGCTCGCGCTTTCGTGATTTGGTGGATACACTCCCGTGGCAAGATGTGCTTCGGATGGTCAGTGAACCGTGGCAACTGGAGGTTGTGCGGCGTGTTCACCTCCAATCAGCTGCCCCGTGCCGCACCTTGCTGGACATGCTCCTGGAGCATGATTGCCAGGATGAACGCCGAGAAGAGCTGCGCAAGATGGCGCTGGCATTGGTGGACCTGCAAGATTGTTTCTAGCAGGAAGGGTTCTGCCCGATTCTCAGACTGAAGAGTCGGGTCTTTTTTTAGTTAAAAAAATAGCCTGTCGGTTGTCAGCCTACAGGCTTTGAGAAAGCGAGGATAGCGAGTCTCGCCAGATTATGGCATCGCGGTCAGGACCGACGCCGATGCCGATGATCGGGACGCGGGTCGAGGACTCGATGAGTTTCAGGTAGGTTTGCGCTTGTTGTGGCAGTTCTTCGTAGCGTCGGCAGTGGCCGATCGGTTCACTCCAGCCATCCAACAGAGTGAATTGAGGATCGACGTTCTCGAGCACTTCGGTGGTGAGTGTGGTGTGCTTCTCCACGCGCATTCCCGTGTTCTTGTAGCGATAGCCGTCGCAGACTGGGATCTTGTTGCCGGTCAGCAAGTCGAGCTTGGTAATGACCAGGTGGGTAATGCCTCCCCGGCGGCAGGCAAACTTGAGATAGGGGAGGTCCATGGCTCCGACGCGGCGGATCCGGCCGGTGACAGAGCCACGCTCTTGGCCGAGTTCTTGCATGCGGCGGGACCACTCGGTATCCATCAAGGTCGGCATGACGCCTTCACCCACGCGCGTGCCGTAGGCCTTGGCAATGCCGATCACGCAGTTGAAGTGGTAGATGCCGAAGCTCTTGCTGAAGCCGGCCGGCATAGAACTGGACGACGTGCAGCATGGGCGTGTTCCCTGGTCTACATCCAGACCAAAGCCCTGGGCTCCTTCGGCCACGACCACGGCGCCTTGCTCGAGCATCTCTTCGACTACAGCGCGTGAATCGCCGAGATATTCCAACAGCTCCTTGAACTGCGAGCCCCAGGCAACGAGCTCGTCGATGCTCGGAGGCAATACGCCGCCGGGAAGCGCGTCTCGTGTACGGTCGGCATGCAGGTTGCCTCTTTCGAGCGCCTTCCGGATGCTGGCTTCGGTAGCTAGATCTTGTAGGCGGAAATCGCGACGTGCATCGCGATCTTCATAGGCGGGACCGATGCCATTCCTGGTTGTGCCAAGGGCTTTGGAGCCCCTGGCCATCTCGCGGGCAGTATCGACCAGCTTGTGGAGCGGCAGGATGACAGAGGCGTCCCTGTCGAGAAGTACACGCGAGCCAGCGGCCTTGGCGATCTGGAGTTCTGCGATGAGGACTTCAGGATCGCAGACAACGCCCGGCCCCACGAGGCAGAGGACTCCGGGAGTCGTGATGCCGGACGGACAGAGGCGAACAACGATCCTTTTGCCGTTGAGTTCGAGCGAGTGCCCGGCGTTGGCGCCGCCTGCATAGCGGACAATGACTTGGGCCTTTTGCGCGACCGAGTGGACGACCTTGCCCTTACCTTCATCACCCCACTGAGTTCCAACGATGACGATGACCGGCATGAGACACCCCTTTCTTGGGTTGTTTCGAGTTAAACTGTCAGAGAACCGGCTTAATCCTATGAGTTGGCAAGGTAACCGTCAAGCAGTTGACAGTCAGCCTGTATTCCCGTCAAATATAGCCACTCAACCCAGAGAGGAGATGGGCCATGCTCACTGACAATCCGCGTGAATGCCTGACGTTCGATGACGTTCTTTTGGTTCCCGCTTATAGCGAGATCCTGCCGCGC
>JAQULH010000015.1 GCA_029004215.1 Patescibacteria group bacterium
ATGCAAAGGCATAAGCCAACCAGGCCGTGATCCAAGGCGTCCACCAAATGGCTGCCAAGGCTCCGGCTGCCAAGGCGGGCGCGAACGGCACACGTGAGCCTGGCTTAAGCCTGCCGGATATGAGTAACAAGATGGCAGCGCCACCACCGAAAATATAAGCAAAATAGACCGCAATGCCCACGCTCGGCCAACCTAAGACCGCCCCCAAAACAGCAGCCATCCAGACATCGCCCGAACCAATCCACCTTTTGCGCGAAACCATCCATTGCAAGGAAAAAAATAAAGTCGCTATGCAAAAGCCGACCAAATGCGACCAAGCCACTTCGCTGACAGATTCACCTGAAGCCACGCGCAAAAGCATGTTCCACAAAGTAAAAATTACGCCGGTCCCGACCATCATCTCAACCGGCAGCTCCATCCAGCGCGCATCCATGACCAGGAAGATGAGCAAAGCCAGCCCGAAAAAGAATTCAAACAAAATCCAAGGCCATTGCCCATCGGTCGGCATATGCCTGGCCACAGACAAGATTGCCAACAAAGCTCCAGCTAACTCGACAAGCGGGTATTGGATATGGATGCTCTTGCCACAAGTGGTGCACTTGCCGCGTTGCATGAGCCAAGACAAAATCGGCACCAAATGGCGGATCTTGAGCGGGGTCTTGCAATCCATGCAATGCGACCTGCCCATTAAACTGGAATCGTCATGCGTCCGTATGGCCACTACATTGGCAAACGAACCAAAAATTGCGCCAAAAACGGCGGCCACCAGCAGGAAAAGGAAAGTTGAGAGAAACATTTTTTATAATTAATTGAATGTCGAATGTCGAATGTCGAATGTCGAACCGGATATTTTTCTGTTAGTAAGCGACATTCGATATTCCATATTCGATATTCGTCATTTAGTCTCATCCAATTTGTCCACACCGTTCGCATGGGCATAAAAAGTGCCGGCCGGCCCATAAGCAGTAGCTCTTTCAGTTATGAACCTCAAACTATAACCATTTTCGTTAGCCCGGTAAGCATAATACTCACTGCTTTTGGGGCCAATTGGAAATCTGTCCAAAAATATGGGCTGAATACTGTCTTCCAAAGAACCAAGCCCGTCGCCGGCCAACCTTTCTGCGCCTGATCCGGCCAAGCCAAGGTTCACGCCTTCTGATAACGGGTAGGATGCCTTTTGCAGCCAGTATTGGCTCAAAGCCGCCCGCATGACGCTGACATCTGAAATACGCTTGGAATCGCGGCTCATGGCCCGCTGGACGTTGATGGCATAGACAGCCAAAGCGCCCAGGATGCCCACTATGAGCAGCGCAATTAACAATTCCGGGATCGTAAAAGCAAGTTTTGAACGAAATCGCATACCCCGACATTATACATCAGACGCCTCCTGGTCGGTAGATAACAAACACCCCGCAATTCTGCGGGGTGTTTTGTGACTTATTCACTAGTTCATGACGCCGTTTGAATTGGCCGAGTGCAGGTTTGTGGCACTGACACCAGGCAAATTGGTCTGTTCTGTCCAAAAGTAGATGGTGTAACCATCGAGCTTATAGGCAGTCGTGGCGTTAGGTACAAAACCATAATCACACTGGGCCGCGCTGCCCCCTGCACAGGCTGCGGCTGGTTTTAGAGGGTCAATCATGACAGCCAAGTTGGCAAACTCCTTGGTATCATCAACTGCGGCACCGGCACAGTCTGCACGCTTGCAAACAGTCAAAGCCGACATCTTATCTCCACTGACCGGGTTAGCGGCGCAACCGGCCCTACAGATCACATAAGCACCCTCGTTATTGGCCTGCGAGAGCGATTGGACCATGATTTTGACATCACCCAAACGCTTGGTGTCGCGCGCTTTCCTCTGGGCATCGCGGAAAGCAATAACACCCAAGGTGGCTAAGAGGCCGATAATGGCCACAACCACCAAGAGCTCAATGAGCGTAAAACCTTTCTTGGTTTGCATAAAACTTTTGGACTAGAATAATTAAATTATTTAGCTTGTGAATAATTATAGCACTTTTTTAGACGGCTGAGGAGAGATTATACATCGGGATCATAATGGCCGAGACCATGGTGCCGACGGCCAGGCCCAAAATAATCATGATAATCGGCTCAATCAAGGTCATCATGTTGGCTGTCATATTGGCTACGTTCCGCGAGTAAAACTCCCCCACCCTCAATAAAACCTCTTCTAGCTTGCCTGTCTCTTCACCCACGGCCAGCATCTGGATGGCCATGGAAGGCACTGTCTTTTCCCGTTGCATGGCAGTCACCAAAGAGTTGCCATCATTCACTTCCTGGATGGTTTCGATAATCATGCGTTTCCAGACAGCGTTACCCATGACCGAAGCTGCGATCTCCAAAGCCTGGACCATGGTTACCCCGCCCTTCATGAGCGTAAACATTGACTGGCAAAAACGCGTCACGTACATCTCCCGCAAAAGCTGGCCCATGACCGGTATCCTGAGCTTGGTGCTGTCCCAAATCCAACGCCCATAATCAGTTTTAATCCAGTAAAAAAAGGAAACGGCAAAGACCACAACGGCAATGATGATTAACCACCAAAATTGTGACATGAAACCCGAAGTCCCGATAAGGATCCTGGTGCTCAGCGGCAACGGGACATTGGCCTCAGTCAACACTTGTGTGAGCTTGGGCACGACATAAACCATCATGACAAAACCGGCGATGCCCATGCCTGTGACGATGACGGCCGGATAAGACAAGGCGCCCTTGAGTTTTGACATCATGTCATAATCTTTTTCCTGCTGGTCAGCCAAATAATTCATGACTTCAGACAGTTGTCCGGTCGTCTCACCTGAACGGATCATATTGACGAAAAATTGCGAAAAGAGGTTCGGGTACCGTTCCAAAGCCTCGGATAAGCGCGCGCCACCCTCGATTTCATTGGCAACGTCGTTTAAAATTGACCTGAAACGAGGATTCTTGGTTTGCCGCGATATGTTACGCAAAGAATCAGCCAAGGGCACAGAGGCGGATACCATAACCGAAAGCATGCGTACGGCAGCTACCATTTCTTTGGATGAAATGCGGTTCAAGAACTGCGTGATTGACTGGGCAGCCGCTTCAACGCCTTTATAAGGCTCTATGGCCAAGACTTGGTACTCGCGTTCAGCCAGCGCCTCGTTGGCGGCGTCCAGGGTGGCAGCTTCAACAATCCCGGCTTGGATACGCCCGTCGGCTGTCCTGACCTGATACTTAAATGAAGGCATAACTTATCTTAAGACTTCCTTAACTTTATTGACTACATCTTGCGGTAAGATATGTGATTTGATCAAGTAACCGGCCGCACCCAAACTCCTGGCTTTTTCCACATCCTCCCTTTGGCCCAGACTGGAAACCATAATGACAGGGACCTGGCTCATGGCAGGATTATCTTTAAACTTTTCGAGGATTTCAAAGCCATCGGCGCCCGGCAAAAGGATATCCAATAGAATACAAGCCGGCACTTCACGCTCTGCCAACTTTAAACCTTCTTCGCCAGAGCCTGCCAAGTGCACATCATAACCCTGGCTCTCAAGCTTTTCCGAATAGATTCGCGCCAAGAAAGCGTCGTCGTCTATCAGCAAGACTGGTATGCGATCCATATAACTACTCTGTTTCCGTTGCTTCCTGCCCTAAACGCAAGACTTCTTCGACTGTTGTCAGACCTTCAACGGATTTTAATATCAAGTCCTGCCTCAAAGTCATCATTTCTTGGCGTTCAAACTCAGCGCGGAACTTGGCAGCCGTAAAACCTTCTTCCACCATCTTTTGGGCCTGGGGAGTAAACTGGAACAACTCTGCCACGGCCGTGCGTCCGGTATATCCGGTATTGCTGCACTTGGGACAGCCCTTGCCATGGTAGAAAACCAGGGGCTTGGCAAAATCAATATTGGGCGAAAGGTACTTGGGCGGGATTTTCTTGACTTCTTCCGTCAATTTGGCGACTGTTTCAGCCGGTATTTCCTGGGGCTCTTTGCAGAACTCGCAAATTTTACGCGCCAAACGTTGGGCCACGCCCAAATTCATGGTTGCCGCCAGCAAGAAAGGCTGCACGCCGATATCCATCAAGCGCGGGACTAAACCATATACATCGTTTGTGTGAAGAGTGGAGAAAATCAAATGGCCGGTCAGCGAGGCATGGATGGCCAACTCCGCCGTGTCTTTATCGCGAATTTCACCCACCATCACAACGTTCGGGTCTTGGCGCAACAAGGCGCGCAGACCGGTGGCAAACGTGTAGCCAATCTCCGGCCTAATCTGCGATTGGTTAACCCCGGATATGAAATATTCAACAGGATCTTCCAAGGTCGAGATGTTCACACCATCCGCATTCAAGACATTCAAGGCGGCAAACAAAGTCGTTGACTTACCGGAACCGGTTGGGCCGGTTATCAGGAACATGCCGTGCGGCTTCTTGATTTCTTGCTTCATGATGTCGATATATTGCTTGCGGAAACCTAAGTTTTCCAAAGTAGGTGCGCCGGCTGTCGTGTCCAAAATACGCATGACGACTTTTTCGTGGTCAACAACCGGCAAAGTCGAGATGCGGAAGTCTATCTTCTTGCCATTGATGGTTTGGGTGATGCGGCCGTCTTGCGGGATGCGTGTCTCATCAATCTTTAGGTTGGCCATGACTTTGACGCGCGAAACCAAGGCCGGATGGACGTAGATCGGCAAAGTCAGAGCAGTCCTTAAAACGCCATCTATGCGATAACGGATGCGTGACTCGTTTTCCACAGGCTCGATGTGAATATCAGAAGCACCGGCTTCCACAGCATGTCGCATGATGACTGAAATGATGCGTGAAACCGGCGCGCCCTTGATGACTTCCTCGATATTACCGGCCACTTCTTCCTCAGCTTCCTTGGTTTTTTCAAATTTACCCTTGGCTTGTTCCAAGGCGCCTTCAACTTCAGTACTCAAACCCTTGCCGCTCTTGGTCAACCGCTTGAACTGCGAAGGCAAGGCCGTGACCACCTTGAGCTTCCAGCCTTTTTCGTCAGTCAAGAACTCCAAGCTTTCGACTGCGCGGTAATCCTGCGGGTCACGCAAGGCAACCACTAAAGTCTGGCCATCGAACCTTAACGGAAGAATCTGGAAGTTTTCTAAAGTTTGTTTGGGTATCAAGGCCATGACTTCCGGATTTAAAGTAAAGTCCGTCAGGTCCTCATAGCCAATACCCAATGACTCAGCTTGGATTTTTGTAAAATCAACTTCGGAAACATATTTACCGCCGACCAAAGCCTGTTCCAAAGTTTTTCCGCGTGAAACCAAATCTTCGGCAATGCGTTTTACCTTGTCATCAATCAAACCTTTGGTTTGCAGTAAGTTTAAGACCTGGTCGTTCATAATAATGGTTGGCTGGTAGTGGCCACAGTGCCTGTAATCACGGTGATCGGCGCCTGTATGATCTTGATCTTAGAGCCTGGTACCTGCAAGCCGCCGGGCGGGACAGTTGTTACGGCGCTTAGCTGCAAAGCGTAATTCAAAGGCAAAAAAGGATTTTCCCTTCCCACAGGCATGTCCGGTATGCCTGACTGATATTTATTTTCGAGCAATGGGAAAACCGGATTCTTGACCACATCTGCCTTGGGATTAAAACTTTGCGCCTGGCGCGGAGGCGGAACAGTGGGCATGGGCGCGCTTTGCAGGGCATTGGAAAAAAACCAATAAACAACTCCCACGGCTACTAAAGCCGAGATGCCAAGCAAGATCCGTGCAAAAAGCGGTGGGGCGCTGCTCATAATTTTGCGGCCGCAGTCGGGTAAAAATACGATCTGAGCTGGAGGTTGAAGTTAATCGTGTCTTCCCCGAAACCGGAAACGGCAATGGTCTGGACATCAAAAATCCTTAAGCTGGTTTCCAGGGTATTCAAAAACTTCTTTAGAGTCGCGTAATCCTTGGCCGTGACCGACAGCGTGATGTTGATGGGCGTGGAAGCAACACCGCCACCCGGAGCTTTTGCGGCATTTTCAAACACGATATTAGAGAGAGTAACTCCGCTAAAAACGGATGCCGAGCTCAATTGGACTAAAAGGTCAGGCACGCTGGCCGTGTGCGGCAAAGCCTGGTCAACTTTTTGCAAAACCTGGGGATCAATGCTTTGGGCAGCCGAGACAGACCGGCTTAAGCCGTCAAAATATGAACGGTCATTTTCGATTTCTTTTCGGATCCCCCTGGCCTGTGCTTCCAACTGTTTGTTGTCATCCATTTTGGGCTTAATCACAAAAAAACCAACTGCCACATATGCGGCAATCAACAGCAAAAAGACCGAACCATAATAATCCGTGAAGATTTTTGACGGTCGTTTGGGCGTATTTTTTATTTCTGGTGCGTCTGCCATGTTGAGTTTGTCGCTTCCTGCTGCCAAAGGTCTTAGCAACAGGAATAACACCTCAACGTTCGGAAAGCGGCTACTCAAACAACAGTGCCTGTGTTTGCAATTGCAAAGTCAAAGGGAAAGTGACATTGGCCCCTTTGCCATCTGACAGATAAGTGAATGAGTTGGCATCAACATTTTTGACTTCAGGCGAATCCTTAAAAATCATCAATTGCCTGGCTGCCGCTTGGTAGGTCGGAGCCGTGACATTCAGGTGGACTTGGCCGCCGCTATCCAATAAAAATCCGCTGTATGACACGTCAGTCAAAGTCCTTTGTTCCAAAAACTTAAGTACATTCAAAATCGAAACATGGTGATCCATCAGGTCATTCAAAGCCATTAACCTTGGCTCCAAATCCTGGAAAGTCGCCCACTTGCCTTGCATGTCTTTTATCTGGCCTTTGAGTGATTGCATTTCCTGGTTGGCCGCCTGCTGGTCAGCAAAAGCATTAGCCCTTTGTTGGTCAAGCAGAAAAAAAGAAGCCACAAAAACCGCGGCAAAAAAGACCGTCAAAAAAGCTAAAGTGAATTTGCGCTTGGGCACATTGACCTGCATCTGGCGGACAACATCCTCATCCAACAAGCTGACATGGACCGGCTTACGGGTGCGTTTGATAATCCTCACTTTGCGGGGCGTGGCAGCCGAAGGGATAATGCGGGCTTTTGCTTGGGGCTGAGGTGTCACCGGCCTAATCTGTGCAACCGGAGCTGTTCCTGTCGGTTTTGCTGCTACAGGAGGCACTGCCTGGGCTGTGGGAGACGCTGGAGTTGCTGGAGCAGGAGCCATTGGCATTACAGCCGGCGGTTTGGCCTTAGGCGGAGCAAAAAATTGGGGCGGCGCTTTAGGTGGCGGTTCTGGCTTATGCGCCTTAAAGAGCTTGTCACGCATGCCTTCCAGCCAAACTCCCGCCTTATAAATCATCTTCGTCAAAAAAGGTTCATTGCTCAAGACCTGTTCAACTTCACCCTCCTCAACTTCAATCACTTCAATATCCTCAGCTTCTTCTTTGGGCACGTGCATCGACGAATCAACCGCCGGTGGTTGCTCGGCGCCTTGCTGCTTCTTCAGTTCTTCCTCTTTATCCCTAAAATCTTGGGGGAGGAGAGAGATATCGGTCATGGTTGGTTAGTCAGTGATATCGCGCATGGCGCAACCAATGCTTACCGTGAAACGTGAACCGATTTCATCCAAAACAGGGCGTAAATCCATAGGATAGACTACCCGCGCCCACGGATCGCCCAAATAAGCGTTAACATTCATGAGCTGGGTGATAAATTCAGGCAAGCGCGGCAAAAGGGCAGAACCTCCGGTCAAAATAATCTTGTCTATCTTGCGCTGGTCCCCTACCCCGCTTTGGCTCTGGTAAAGCGAGAAAGAATATTTCACTTCATTCACGATGGGCTTCATCAAGTTAGACAGGATGGGCGTCAAATCGCCGCTGGGAGCAAAAGATTCCATTGACCTGATATCGCGCTTCATTGTTTCGGCTTGCTGAAAAGTAACGCCCAACATTTGAGAGATGGCTTCGGTAATTGAATAACCGCCAACAGCAATCGAACGGTTCAAGAAAGGTATGCCATTTTCCACGACGGAAATGTTAGTGCGTTGCGACCCGATGTCTATAATCATGATGCTCGTATGGTCGCGGCCAATCAGCGCGCGGATCTGGGCAAAAGCTTCTGTCTCGAGTGATAAGAGGTTAAGCCCGCAGCGTCGGTTCAATAAGTCAATGTAACGGTTGACCAAGGTCTTTGGTGCGCCAGTCAACAGGACGCGCGATACTTTTTTCGATCCTTCTGACTTGATGGAACCTTCAATCACTTTGCTATCAAGTTGGATTTCCTCGAGCGGCACTGGAATCAATTTTTTGGCTTCCCAAGCAATAGCAGCTTTCATTTCTTTCTCACTGGCTGCCGGAACGGTGATGATGGACGAGAAGACTGAAGAGACCGGAACAGCGGCAATGGTATTTTTGGTAGTGCAACGCGCCTTGGCCAGCATGGCCTTGATATTCTTGGCCGTTTCCTCGAGTCGCTCGTTGAACAAGGTATCGTAATTATCGACCTGTTGGTCGATATAGGCATAAGTCACCAGCCTGGCATGGCCGCCGTCATTGGCCAGCTCCACCAGCTTGATGCCTGATAGGCCGATGTCCAGGCCTACGAAATTTTTAGTTTTTTCTTTGAAAAACCAAGCCATATTTTTAAAAAGTCACATCAGGCCGAGGCAAAGATTTGCTCGTATCCTGCATGCCGGGCGGCGGGTTAACTACGGCCCGACCATCAAAAATTATTTCTTCGGCCGGCTCAGAAGGGTTATCATTATTGCGTTGCAATTTAAACTGTTGGGCCACCAAGATGCCATAGATCTTTAGGTTCACGTCAGACAAAGCCGGATTGGATGTTTTGATGGAACCTGTGGAAAATATCCCTTCGGCAAAATATGCGCCTGATACTTTTTGGACAGCTGGGTCAATATCAACGTTGCCGCCGGCTCCGGTAGAACTTTTAACTGCAACCACTCCGAACGATGCCAAGTTACGCAAGCTTCCTTGCACAGGATCAACCGTGTATTGGATATCGCCCATGATTTTCAAGTCCCCCCCGTCGATAAACAACAAACCATTGCCGCGATTAGCAGGAGCCGAGCCATTGACAAATGTCTTAGCCTGCAAAGTAAAGGTACCGCCGCCCGTATAGCGGTATATCTTGCCGGCTAAATTGGCAGGCAAATCATTAGACGCATTAATCGTCACTACTTCCCCGTAGCGTCCGCTGCGAATCCCGGCTAAATCCAAGAAGCCAAGTTTGCTGCGGTAATTTGTCTGGGCTGTTGGCAAGTTGATTGTGCCGGCAGTCTCCTCCTTACAACTGGCTTCGCTGGTCCATTCGATTGTGCCGCTGGAACGCAAGCAATATTTGACGTTTGTGCCGGAAGCTTTAGGTGCTTGCGTACCGGATATCCCGCCTTGTGCATAAATATTGCCGGTCACAACTTTTGACCACGCGGAGCAGACTTTGGGCGCCTGGGCCTGGCATTTTGTATCAAGGCAGTCCAAAGGATGCGGTCCATTGGTCAAGTTGTCATTACAGCAGCAATTAGCCAAAGCTTCACCGGCTAAACCAACACAAGCCGGGTTATCAGTGCAAATCGGTTGGTCAGGTATGGGCGGGGCTACGCAGGCAGGATCAGCCGCACAGGCAGGATCGGCGCAGTCTATCAAGCCATTACCGATATTATCCAGGCCGTCCGAACAACCGCCCGGCACGTCAGTTTGCAGTTGGCAGACCATTGACCCCAGACATGAATCATCCGCTGGCAAAGCCGGCACGCTGCCCGCAGTACAATCAGCCTTGCCGTTGGCGTCGTTATCAATATGGTCGTGGCAAGCGTTGTATTTATCTTGGATGGTCAATCCTCCGTTGATTGAATTGATTTCTTTGCACTGTGGCAAGGCAGAACAAGCCGGATCAGAGCAATCTGCCAAACCGTTCAAGTCCTCATCGCCCGGCACAAGACAATTTTCAGCAGGAGCTGTCAAATGCATGCCTTCAGCTGAACCTGATACCGGATAAAAACTGATATAACCAAAACCAGTCCCATCGCTGTTGCCATTCCAACCAAAAGGCACGCCCTTAGTCACAGCTGGTTGGCCTTCGTAAGGATCAACAAAAAATTTATGGTCTGGAGGATTATAAACCAAGCGATAGTCCAAATCTGTCGGCAAAGCCGGTACATTGCATGTTCCGGAATCCTCACAATTCAATGACACCCATCCCAAATCTTTTTCATTGCAGACAACTGCCCAGCCATGAACTTTTTTAGGCGAAGGATCGACTACAGGATCAGTATAAGCATAAAAACCCGTGCCCGGTGGCGAAGGCAAAAACGCCCCGCTGCAAGCCGGAATATTGCAGCTTGTACCAAAACATATAAACCCCACGTTATCCGACCAGACGAAACCATTAACACTGTGTCCTTGCTTGCCATCCAGTTGAAGGCTGACGGTTGGAGACATATTTATGCCATACGTGCCGCAAGGTGGCGTGCCGCAAGAAGAAGGGTTTTGGTCATTAAGCGAAATCCAGCCGATAGTATCGGCCCAAGCCCAGCCAAGGATATTATCAGCTGCCGCTGCATTGGCCTTATAAGGCTGCAAAGAAGAGAAATGGGCAATACCTAAAGCCATGCCTAAACCAACCAAAGCGATAAAGGCCGGAACGATGTGATGAAAGCGCCAAAAACCAGGCGTCATAATTTCATGAAGCGCCCTGCGTTTTTTGGCTTTTTTAATGTAAATTTTCCTCCTATTCATCTTCCCTAATCATAGCATAAAAAAGACCCTTAGGGCATGTGGATACTCGAATTCGGTAACTAGTGGCTAGTAACTAGTAACGAGTCATGATAAACCACTGGTTACTCGTTACTTTTTACTCGTTACTTAAGCCGGTCCATGGCTTGATTGGCAAGGGCATCCGCCCGCTTATTATGCTCACGTTTTACATGGCGATACTGTACGCGCGCCCCAAGCTTTGTCTCCAAATTTTTCAGCTCCAAAAATCTCTTGGCCAAGTCAGCATTTTTAACTTTGTATTCCCCTCTTGCCTGCTTGATAATCAGTTCACTGTCCGCGACTAACTCGACTGAATGGGCATCCAAAGCAATCGCCCTTTCAAGGCCTAAAATCGCCGCCCTGTATTCAGCCTGATTATTGGTCGTTTTGCCCAAATAAACAGAATGTTCTTCCAACTTCTTACCAGAATCCCTGTCGACGATAACCACGCCAATCCCGGCCGGCCCTGGGTTACCCCTTGCCCCACCGTCTGTAAATACTTGAATATTCATATTTCTTTAATTAATAATTTACAATTAACAATGAATAATTATTCGAGGTCTTTTCAAACCAATTGTTAATTATTAATTTTTAATTGTTAATTTGCGAGGGACGAGCATCGATAATCTTGCACTGGATTTCTTTGTTGCCATTCCATTCTGAGATGCCAACTTCATAGACAACATCGACACTGGCGCCCGGCGTTATTATACCCACTAAGTCAGACCTATAAAAACCCATAAACTTTTGCGTCTTACCAGTGGGCGACTGAAGGCTGCAACGGATATGTTTTTGCGTAGCACCGACCAAAGAAGCACTAATGACAGTCAAATTATATGACACGAAAAGCGGCCTGGGATTTTTCTCGCCAAAAGGCTCGAATTGTTTAAGCGTATCAACCAGACGCCAATCAATATCATCCAAGCGGATAGCAGCTTCGACTTCGATGTAAGGCTTAAGGCTTTCGAGAACCAAATTTTCGGCCGCATGTTGGCGCAAGGCTACTGCGAACTTCTCCACGGCATCATCAGTCGCCAAACTAAAACCGCAAGCTTGGGTGTGCCCGCCATAACGCGTGAGCAGGCCCTGCCCGACCTCTTTGATGGCAGCCGTAATGTCATAACCTGGGATGGAACGGCCGGAACCTATCCACACGCCGCCATATTTGCCAACAAAAACTGCTGGCCTGCCCCAAGTATCCGCATACTTGCCAGCCGCTAAGCCGACGAGCGAAGGCGACCAAGACTCAGACCAAGCAAAAATCAAAGCCTGTTCAGCATGCCCATCAGTGTTTTTACCCGCCTCTTGCATGAGCACTTCAGTGGCTTTTTGCCGGCTCCTGTTAACCAACTCCAAAGCAGCGGCTTTGGCAGCCGCTTCTTCAGAATTTTCCTCGAGCAATAACCCAACAGCTAAAAAAGCATGTTCCATCCTTCCAGCCGCATTGATTCTTGGGCCGATAGTGTAGCCGATAGCTTCTGAATCTAATTCCCCTTTTTTCCAACAAACAGCTTCTACCAAAGCCTTGATGCCTGGCCGGCGCTGCTTGTTAAGCACTACCAACCCGTATTTTTCCAAGACACGATTCTCGTTGACCATGGGCACGATGTCAGTGACAGTGGCAATAGCCACTAGGTCAAGCAGCCATTTTTCCCAACCAACAGGAATCTCATACCCCTTTGCCCGAGCTCCCGCAGCCAAAGCGCAGGCAACTTTCCAAGCCACGCCAACCGCAGCCAAATCTTTGAAAGGATATGTTTCTCCCGGCAGTTTGGGATGGATCAAAATCGCATCTGGCAGCTGTTCGCCAAACTGGTGGTGATCGACCACGATGACGTCCATGCCGAGCTCACGGGCACGCTTTATCTCGTCCACATTGGCGATGCCACAATCAACGGTAATCAGCAGCTCAGCTCCTCTGACCCTAATCAGTTCAATGCTTTCCGCATTCAGGCCATATCCCTCTTTCTCACGGTGTGGGATGTAGATGTCCAAGTCCAAGCCATCGTGTTCTTTTGAGAGGATGGGAAAGAACTTTATTCCCCCTTTGCTTCCCCCTTTATCTCCGCCTTCGGCGGAAAAGGGGGTTTCTGGATAGCCTCCTTTGTTTAAAGGAGGTGGCGAGCGAAGCGAGCCGGAGGAATTAAGCATCTTGATCGTTTCTGCCATAACCACTGATCCTGTCACGCCATCAGCATCATAATCCCCATGAATGATGATATGCTCGCCTTTTTCCAAAGCCAGTAATATCCTCTCGACTGCCATTGGCATCTGGCTAAACAAAAAAGGGTCATGAACACCCTGCTCCCAAGATGGGTTCAAAAAAGCTTCGATGTCTTCCTGCGAAAAAAAGCCGCGCCTGGCCAGCATTTTGGCTGCCACCGGATGTAAGCCTTCGGCCTGGGCGCCAAGCAGCACTGTCCTTTGGTCTGTTTCCGTGCACTGCCAGGCTTTAGTCATAGCCAAGACGGTTAAAAATTCGCAAAGGGTATAACAACGCCCAGAATCATGGTAACAGCAACAAAAATTACCACGACTCTCCAAATTTTCTTGATGGTTTTTTGGTTCATAAGCTAATTACGTCTCAAGACTTTGACAAAAGTATCGCTTGGAATCTCCACCCGGCCCTTGCCCATTGACATCATGCGCTCCTTGCCTTTTTTCTGTTTCTTCAAAAGCTTGTCTTTGCGCGTGCGGTCGCCGCCATAAAGCTTGGCCAGCACATCCTTACGATATGCCGAAAGCTTTTCGCTGGCAATAATCTTGCTGCCAATGGCTGCCTGGATTTTGATGACAAACTGTTGGCGCGGCAAAGATTCTTTCAAGGTTTCCACGACATACTTACCATAACGGTAAGCTTCTGACTCGTGGATCAATGTGGCAAAAGCAGCAACCTGCTCTTCAGCCACCAAAATATCCAACCGGATGATCTTAGAAGGCCTAAACTCCGCGAACTCGTAGTTTAACGATGCATAACCGGCCGTAGCGCTCTTAAGCTTGTCATGGAAGTCGACAATAACCGAGGAAAGCGGCATTTCGTAATGCAAAACAGCTCGCTGGGCGTCGAAATATTCAGTATTTTTGTAAACACCGCGCCTATCTTGCACCAAAGCCATGACATTACCCAGATAATCAGACGGCGTGACAATATCCACCCTGACCCAAGGCTCACGAGCTTCTTTAAGATGGGAAGGATCAGGAAAATCTAAAGGTGATTTGATGACTTTTTCATCCCCGTTGGTCAATGTCACTTCATAAGCCACGGATGGCAAAGTGGCGACAATCTCCATGTCATGCTCCCGTTCCAATCTTTCTTTTACAATCTCAAGATGCAAGATGCCCAAAAACCCGCAACGGAAACCAAAACCCAGCGCCGTCGAGTGCTCCGGCTCAAACTGCAAAGCTGCATCCGAAAGCTTGAGCTTCATCAACGCGTCGCGCAGATGCTCGTACTCATTGCCCTCGCTTGGAAAAATGCCGGCATAAACCATTGGCCGCACTTCGCGATAACCCTGCAAAGGTTCGACGTCGAGCATCAGGCGGGATGCGTCCAGAGCCTCGCGCGACATGTTAGCCGTATCCTTTGGCATGCCCAAAGCCACCGTGTCACCCACGCGGACCGCCGTGATGTCTTTAAGCCCGGAAACGACGTAACCGATTTCGCCTGATTCCAAAAAGCCTGTGGCCTTGTATTCAGGTTTGAGGTAACCGACCTCTAGCGCTTGGCCTTGTGATTGGGTGGCTAAAAAACGAATAGGGTCATTAGTTTTAACAATTCCGTCCAACACGCGCACATAAGCTACAACACCTTTGTACTCGTCGTATTTAGAATCAAAAATCAAAGCACGGAATGGTTTGCTGTGGTCGCCGCGCGGCGGAGGGACATCACGCACCAAACGTTCCAGTAATTCCGGCACACCCTCCCCTGTCTTGCCAGAAACGCTCAGAATCTCTTCACGCTTGCATCCAATCAGTTTCATCAATTCTTCAGCGCGTCGTTCGACTTCCGAGTTTGGCAAATCAATTTTATTCAAAACAGGAATGATTGTCAGGTCTTGCTCAATGGCTAGATATAAGTTGGCGATGGTTTGGGCCTGCACGCCTTGCGTGGAATCTACGAGCAAGACAGCACCTTCCACGGCCGCGAGAGATCTTGAAACTTCATAATTGAAGTCAACGTGTCCCGGAGTATCAATCAAATTCAGTTGATATTCGACACCATCTTTGGCCTTGTAAGCCATGCGCGCTGGTTGCAGTTTGATGGTAATGCCGCGCTCGCGTTCCAAATCCATTGTGTCCAAAAGCTGCTCTTTCATCTTCCGTTTCTCGACTGTTCCGGTCAATTCCAAAAGCCGGTCAGACAAGGTCGACTTACCATGGTCTATATGCGCGATGATGCAGAAATTCCGGATCAGTGATTGGTCCATAAGGTTAGGCTATTCTGCCTTAAATACGCCTAATAATCAAGTTAACTAGAGTTACTGCCCTTTCCGTTGATTAAAGAATTCAACTATTTTTCTTTTAAGGACTTTTTTAGTTTAAAAACACTTTTGCAATTCCCAGGGTATTCATCGTCTTCGGTATCTTCTTGTATAAAATTTTCATCGATACTTTTCAAAAAATCCAAAGAAAGGACCCTTGAACGCTCACGTTGCTTGTCATAAGTTTGTTTTTTGTCAATTTCCGGAAAAATTCTTGGATTCAATTGTGGCCAAATCCTCAATTCACCACCTGGTCGTAAGACCCTTTTAGCTTCATCTATTATCGCACTGAGTTTTTCCTTAGAATCGGTGACTGTCGCTGCTCCAGCATGAGAGATGATGATGTCAAATGTTTCGTCCCGAAAGGGAAGCTTGCCGGCATCGGCTTTGAAATACTCCAAACCCTGCGACCGCCCTTTTTCTACGTGGATATCAAATTTTTCTGGATCATTATCAACGGAAATTACTCTAACGCCTTGTATTTTCGCTTCTTGTGCTATCTCCGCCCCTCCAGCTCCAATATCTAATGTCAGCTTATCTCGCATTGTATCCATTCTCAACCCAAGACGCTTTAGAGCAAATTGCGCATATGTTTCCTGCGATCCCTCTCCTTCCACTTTCACTGGCAAGTCTTCGTCGTAAGTAAACATTCGTTCAGGTCTTCCTATGGGCATAATTTTAGTAAAATATTTGATGTTATCCTAACCCGATTGGAGTGAGTCTTGCAACCATTCAACATTTTCTGATATCAAAGCACATCAACGATGTCCTCAAAACTCTCAAACCTGATGATTGGATCAAACTTAAGCTGTTGGTTAGCCGGGTTTTCGCTGTAAAAAGCTTCAGTAAAAGGAATGGACAAAGACTTGTGGATGGCCATGATTGTCGGCTTGCCCATGCCAGCAAATAAGCCAACATCAAAGCCCCGGCCTTCACTGGGATCTTCTGACGTGTAGACGCATAGTGCTGCGTCGCAGTCTTTGACGATCCTGTATTGAGCTTGAAGGACTTCTGTCTTGGGTTGCGATTGCCAATCCCAATTCTGGATATTCTCAACCATGGTCACCACTTCGTGACCTTTTGCTTCGAGCAGACTTCTTAATTGGGTTAGTTGATTTTTAAGTTCATCCAGATCAGCCCCTCTGAATTTATAAGCCAGCCAAAACTTCATATCTACGCTGATGGGCCTTTGACGCGCGGTGTGGTGGTTGGAGTGACCTCAAGCAGGTTGATCGACCTTAAAGGCGGTTGAAACTTAATGATCGTTGAAGAGCTGGCCATATATAACTGCTCAGCCTGTAATAATTCCGGTTGTTTTTCTTGCATCCACATAATTGACCCAAGCCAGCGTTTCATTTGTTCCGGCGACAGACCGGTATTCAAGTTTTCATCCCAAGCCACAGGCACGCTCCATACGAAAGGATTGTCCGGCCGTTTAAGCTCGATTGGGTCGATCTTATTTATGCCAAAGATATATCCTGGCTGTTTGCGTTCGGTCGCGCTTAAGCTGCGGATATTTTTTAACATCAAGGCCTTCATGTCAGTCATCTTGTCGATTGTCGTGGGATCAAGGCGTAAGCCGCTGCCAGCTGCCAGCAAGACTGATTCTGTCGCAACTTTACCGGTATTAAGCGTAGCTTGCGTCATCACTTCCACTTGGTGGTCAGCGACAGTCACATCAACTTCTTTGCCGACATATTGCACGCCAAAACCTGTGCCGCGGACAGTGGCCACCACATTACTAGCATCAACCGACAGGGCTTCATCCGGGCCAAGCAACCTTTCCAGACGTGTCCAAATTTTACCTGCCTTTAATAATATCTTTATGCCTACGCCACCTTCTTTCGGTTCACCGTTTGGCCCAAGCGCCACCTGCGTACCTTGCTCCAAAACCGACATACCAGCATCCGGATATAAAAGCCGCGCTTCGCCGGAAACCACCTGAAGTTGGTCAGCATAATACAACTCCATATTAGGCACTCCCTGCATTTGTTCTATGCCGCGGGTAACAGTGATCTTGGCGTCTTTTGTCATCAAAAGATAGGCCAATGGTTGCGGTTTGACTGGCACCACTTCATCGGTTGAAGTCGCTGTACTTGGCGTGCTGGTCGCTGCAACTTGCTGTTGGACAAGCGGCTGCTGAGTTTGGACTGTCGGTTGTTTTGAGCATCCCCAACCGAAAAAAGATATCCCCGCAAGACTGGCTGTCAACGCGAGAAAAGTAATGGATTTTTTCATACTGCCATATCATACCCTGGGAGTTGCAGAGTTGACAAAAACGTACTACCTTAAATCCCATGAAACCTAAAACCCTCTCCTCCGAGATAGCACACCAAAACCCCTGGTATCACGTGCGACACGATAAGTTGGAATGGCCGGATGGGCATCGTGGAGAATATTTTGTAACCGAGGGTTGGTCCGGTTGCGCTATTGTGGCCGTCCATGAAGGACGGCTGTTAACCGTCAGTCAATATCGCTACACAGTAGATAAAATCTCGATAGAACTGCCCATGGGCAGAGTCAAACCCGATGAGGCTCCGGAGCAAGGCGCGCGACGCGAATTCGAGGAAGAAACAGGATGCCAAGCCTCAAACATGAAACTACTGGCAAAAACTTTCGTTGGCAATGGTTATAGCCATGTTCCGCTATATATTTTTCTCGCAACAGGATTCACTTTATGCCAACAACAACTGGATCATGAAGAGCAAGGCATGACGGCACACTGGATGCCTCTGGAAGAATGGCGGCAAAAAATCCGTAATGGTGAGATCACGGACAACGAGACCCTAGGAGCCTGGGCAGTTTATCAAGCTCAAGAGCAGTAATAACAAACTAGATTGACGCTTTTTCCGCCCCTTCTTCTATCTTGGCATGGCGATAGAGCTTAAGTTTAATGGTATGTATGAAGTCATTCAATTCCTCGATCCGCAATAGAGAGGCCACGCCGTAGAAAGCGCCGCAACCGACGATAATCGCTGCCCCTGCCTGCAAAGCGACTTGCCAAAAAGTCCTGAGCGGAAAAATTGTACCGACGGCTTGGCGGGCTACCCAGCCAAAACCAAAAAGCGCGACTGAGGCTAAAATAATCTTAGTCAACGATTTGCCGACGTCCTTGCTGTTCAAGTGGCCAAACTTAGCACGCAGTAAGTACCAAAGGAGAAAAAATTGCACGAAAGCATCAACAGAAAAAGCAGCCGCCAAACCAATCACTCCCAGTGGCTTCCGCAACAAATAAGCCAGGCCGACATTAGCCACTACAGAAACAAGGCTTACATAAAACGGCGTCTTAGTGTCTTGCAAAGCATAGAAAACCCGGGCCGCCAACGGAATCATGGCCTGCGCAATGAGCGACAAAGCAAATATCGCCAGCACGTCTGACGTGCGGATAGTAGCATCCCAGTCAAAAGCCCCGGCGCCTAAAACCAGGCGCACGATTTGGGCGCGCAACAACAACATCAGAGCCGTGCATGGCACGATGAAAAACAAAATTTTGCGAGTAGTCGTCAGGAAGGCTTGCCTTAAGCCTTCCAAATCTTTATTGGCTGCCAATTGGGAAAATGAGGGGAAGGCTGCAACCGCGAACGAGATGCCAATGAGCCCAATCGGGACATACTGTAAGTTGTTGGCCAAATTAAAAACCGAGATAGAACCTGCTTCAAGCGACGAAGCAAAAACCAATAAAGCGACCAAGTTGACTTGCTGCGCAGCCAGGCCGGCAATGCGCGGTACCATGAGTTTTAAAATCCGGAACACCCCGGGATCTTTGAGGCTGGGCGGCAGTATGCGTTTGAAGCCCATGGGCAAAGCTACCAGGGCCTGAACCAAAAAATGCAAACCAGCTCCCAGAACAACGCCATAAGCTACGCCAGCAATGCCAAAAGAAGGAGTGAAGCCGATGATGCCGATGATGATGCCAATGTTATAAAGCACTGGCGCAAGTGAGAATGCTATGAATCGCCTCGTGGCTTGCAAGACTCCGCCCATGACAGCCGAGAGGCCTAGTGTAAATGTCGAAATGAGCAGGATGCGTGACAACGTGATAGTGGTGGCCAGTTTATCGCCTGCAAAACCAGGCACGGTCCAAGGCACTACCTTGTCCGCAAAAATTGCCAAGACCAGACAAACGGCGCCGAGTATCAAGGCAATGGTCGTAAAAACTTTTTCTGCCAGCTTCCAAGCTTCAGCATGTCCCTTCTTTTCAAGATATTCCGTAAAAACCGGGATAAACCCTGCGGACAAGGCACCGAGCACAATTAATTGGTAAAAAAGGTCCGGCAAACGGAAGGCTGCATAATAAGCATCCAACATGTCACCCGCGCCAAAATGCCCGGCCAGTAATCTGTCTCGCAACAAACCGACGACACGCGATGCGAGCGAGGCAAAGCCAATTAAAAAAGCCGCCGCTGTCACGTTTGAGGTTTCTTTTTGCCAAAATTTTGTTATGAAGTTGAACATCCTTTTTCAATTAACAAATAACAAATAACAATTAATAATTCTTCTGATTTCGACTATTTAATGTTAATCCAAAATTGTTAATTATTAATTGTTAATTATTCATTCTTGAATGCGTCCCCTCCCATCTCATAGCCGCCTTTGGGCATCTCCTTAAAAGATCCTCCGCCCATCATGTGCAACTCGGCCAAAACATATTTGACGGCAATGCCCAGCCGGCCGTCTTTTTCGAGCCGCCTGACAGAAACCGCGATGGGATAAGAACGTAAAATGCGGAAACGGTAACCGGCTTTTTCCGCCCGTTGGACATAATCATGGTCTTCGGCAAAAACCACTGTTTCGTCAAACCCGCCGATTTCCTCGTGCGCATGTTTTTTTACAAAAATGCAAAAGCCCGGAGCGTGCGGCCAAACCCTTTCGGTGGCTATGGCATAGGCGTTGTAAACTTCGTGCAATGCATGGTCGATCGGATTGCGCGTTAATGGTTTGACCTTGGCCGTGGCCACGCAAGCGCCTTTGCGTTTCATCTCATCCAAATTTGCCTGTAAAAATTTTGGGCTGACAAGCAGGACATCAGCGTCCAAAAATAAAATAAGGTGTCCTTCGGCAGCTTCCGCTCCCCTGTTCCTCCCGGGCCCCGGCATGCCGCCATCAACGACTTTGGCGCCAAAAGACTGCGCCAACTCCCTTGTCTTATCGGTCGAGTGATTATCAGCCACGATAATTTCGTAATCAGTAAAAGTCTGAGCCTTAATGCTAGCCAACAATTTTGGCAGATTTACTTCCTCGTTCTTTGTCGGAATAACGATCGAAAGAAAAGGCATAGGGCTACCGCAATTTTAACATAAGCTCGTAACAGGCGATACCAGAGGCGACTGATACGTTTAATGATTCCTTGACTCCCTCTTGCTGGATGAAAACTAGGTCATCGCATTGTTCTCGCAAATAAGGAGTGATGCCTTCAACCTCATTGCCCAAAAGTAAGGCTATTTTCTTTTTTGACGGCTTATATTGATCCAAGGCTTTGGCCCTATCATCCAGTTCCAAACCAACGATGCTAAAGCCCAGAGTTTTGAGTTTTGGCAACAATTCTTCGATATTTACCATCTTTTCAAAAACAACTGATTTCTCTGCGCCTAAAGCTGTCTTCTTAACCTTGGCATGGTCCGGCCCGGGCGTGTAACCGGTGAGCCAGAGTTTAGTTATGCCTAAAGAGTCGCAGGTCCTAAAAAGCGAGCCAACGTTCTCTGTTGAGCGGATATTATGGGCTATCAGATGCAGCTCACTCATGTGTCCATATGCTAGTTCATGCCCAAAAACCTGTCTACTATGCAAATTTTCCTAAAACACGAACTAAAACCCAGATTCCTGCCGTATATATTGTTAGACCGATTGACAATCGGTTGAAATTAGGCTAAGACTGTTAGGCTCAATCATGGGGATTGGGCAAAAAACCAAGGAGGCAACGTGCAAACTACAAAAGCACGCCTTACGCTGTTCCCGCACGGGCCTTCGTCACCGGAGACCCAAGAAAAACTCAGGGAGCTGCTCTTTCATTGCGGCGCTGACCTGGCCCGCATTGTAGATCCGCATCTTCATACACTCGATAGGTTCGTGAAGTTCGCGTCCCGTTTCGATGATTTGGTTGATGAGGAAGGCGCTTCCGCTCCCATCATGGTCCTGACCAAGACAGAACCGGTACTTCACAGAGTGGTCTTGGACACTTCGCTCCTTGTCAGAGAATTGACGGCCACGGACAAATCTCTCTGGATCGTCTACTTCACCGAGAAGGTTAAGGAACCGTTCTTCGAAGACGAGCTGCGTTCCCTGGGGGAATTCAGCCAAGCTTTGGATGACGAAATACCCTCGCTGGACCAGGCCCTGATCTGGAAAGACAAGAGGACCAAGCGCAGGTACTTAATCCTGACTCCGGACACGGCAAAAATGAAAAGGATCGAGGAGCGAGTTCGTTTACTCACCCTGCCGCAACCTGCAGCCCCCCGCCTCAGAACCGATTTGTCCTCCACTACCTTGAGGGCCGTCTGTCCTGAGGAAATAATGGAGGAAGCTCGCGGCCGCGACTCAAAGCCCTGAACCAATTGGTTCCGGGCTGATTTTTTTATAAAAAAATAGGCACGATAGTTCGTGCCTGCCGACATTGCATCGGAAGTGAAGGATCAGAGCTTGTAATATTGGTTCAGGATCTTGCCGTCCTTTATGAGGCAAACCCGAATGAGACCCTCTCCGTTCTGTACGGATTCGATCTCCAGGATCTTATCGCAGGGCTCACCAACCTGATCGCGCATGGCCAGCTGCCACTCGCCACCCTTCTTCACTCTGGCCGGGTAAACCGGAACTCCTTTGTGAAGCACGAGCAGCTTGTGGTCGATCTCGGCGAAGCGATTGATGTCGAGTGGCTTATCGTAAACAACGTAATCCTCGCCTCCTAGCGACATGACAAAGAGCATGACTCCGCCCTGCCACATCGTAACGTCGCCTTTCGGCTGACCGAGATTGCCAAACGGCGAAATTTCCCTTCCCTGCCTCTTGAACCACTTGTTCGGTCGATTGGCGACCAGACAATGCACGCCATTCTTGAGGGCGAAGAGATTGGAGATACCATGGTAACCACTCCAGAGGCACTCGTCCCCTGTTGTGAGCTCCCACGAACCGCCCGACATGCGTTGGATCGGGAAGACCAGTTTGCCGTCAGACAGCACAGGCCGTCCGCATGCGACGCAGCGCATCCTGGCTTCTTGCTCGAGACGGCCGTCGAAGCCGTAGATCTTGAGGACGCGTTCCACTGATTCTTGGATCGAGGCTCTGGGACCGTGGGCCATGACCCAAATCTTGCCGCCGTTCGTCCAAAAATCTTCGAGCCCACGAATGTCGCCGATCAGTGGATCGGTCCGCAAGTTCTCAAGGATGTACCCAACGCCATCTTCGTTGCACGCGGCGTAGATCACTCTGGCCGTATGAATGTTGGGAGACGAAGGCACCGTGAACATCTTCTCGGGCATAAAGACCCGGAGCGGCATACCTTGCTCATTGGCAACCAGATGGCCGATTCCGCCAACATGGAAGAAGTCAACTTCGCCTTCCTCTTCAGGATTCTTGGTCCGGTCGACATAGACCGCCAGGTCACGCCCGCTCCATCCGAGCTTGCGGAGCGAGGTCAGGTAAACCGCCTCGCCAGCCAAGGAACGGCTCCAGTTACCCAAGGCCACGTGCCCCGGAGCTCCGGCCACGGCATAGAGCAGCTGGCCGTTGGAAGCTTGCGGGTCAGAACGTTCATACATTTTGGCCCGCCTGTACTCACGAGGCAGAAGGGCTGACTCACTTGTTGAAATGTGCATCGTAACCTCCTTGACCGCAAAATAACCAATTCTTTGCTTTTTGTCAATGCTCTGGCTATGATGGAGCATTATGAAATACGGCCATAAAATAAACATGAAGATCGAGGGCTATGATGAGAAAGGTCGCGGGGTGGGGCGGATTGAGATCCTGCCTAACGAAATCCGCCAGGTTGTCACGCCCTTTACTGCCCAAGGAGACGAAATAGAGGCGACTTTTGTTAAACGCGAATACGGACTTAAAATTTGCCAGCTGGACAAGGTCATCCAGCCCGGACCAGACCGCGTAGTAGCGCCCTGCCCGCACGCCGGAGTTTGCGGGGGTTGTTTATGGCAGCATTTGGATTACAAGGCGCAGCTTAAAGAAAAAGAGCAAGGCGTGCGAGAACTGTTCGCCCAACTGGACTTAGACAAAAAAATAAAACCAATCATTCCGGCTGACGAGACTTTGGGCTACCGCAACCGCATGGATTATTGCGTTGGTTGGAATGGCGAAATCGGCCTCAAAGAATACGGGTCATGGAACCGTTATGTTGATGTTAAGGAATGCTTGCTCCTCAAGCCCGGCGTCAGAGACATTTTGCAAGTTGTCCGAGATTTGATGAAACAGTTTGATTTGCAACCCTGGGATGCCAAATTCCACAAAGGCGACATCCGCTACGTCGTCATACGTGACGGCCAAAATACCAAACAAAGGATGATTAACCTGGTCATCCAAGATGCCTCACGTATCAATCAAGAGGCTCGCAAATTTTTGTCTGACAATCTCAAACCGTTTTGCACGACCTTACTGCTTGGCCAACTTTCCAAGCCAACCGACCTCTCGCTCGCAGAATCATTTGAGACATTGCTTGGCAATGAATGGCTCGAGGAAAAAATCAATGACATCACTTACCAGATTCATCCCAATTCTTTTTTCCAAACTAACTCAGCCATGGCCGCTCGCTTGCAAGACACCGTTCTCGCCGAGATTCGAGATTCGAGTCTCGAGATTCGTAGTTTGTTGGACCTGTACTGCGGCTTGGGTTTCTTTGGCATTGCAGCCGCCAAACAACATAAGAAACTGGAAGTCCATGGTTATGAGTTGGATGAAGAAGCTATAAAACTTGCGTCGCAAAACGCCGAAATAAATAAAGTGGGGAAGCAATGTCATTTCTTTTCAGGCAAAGCCGAAGACTTAAGTTGGAAAGATGTCGAAGCTCAAACCGTTATAGTTGATCCGCCGCGCTCTGGTTTACATCCACGCGTCATAAAAACTTTGCTGGATGATAATGGCCAACTCCATCCCTCCACCATCATATATGTCAGTTGTAATTATCACCGTTTAAAAGACGAACTTCCCGCCTTTCTCCAAAAATACGAAGTCGCCTCAATCCAACCCTTGGATCTTTTCCCGCAAACTCCTCACATCGAAGTCGTAGTGACTTTAAAACTTAAATAACCTCCTGTCATTCCAGGCGAGTAACTGTTATAATGCTGATATGAAATCAGGTTTTGTCATGCTCGCCGGGCGCTCGAACGTTGGTAAGTCAACGCTTTTAAACGCGCTCATAGGGTCAAAAGTCGCCATTGTCACGCCCAAACCGCAAACCACGCGCTTGCCCATCCGCGGCATCTTGCATGATCCTCGCGGCCAAATCGTTTTCGTTGACACGCCTGGAGTTTTTCTGGGCAAACGAGACGCGCTTTCCCAAAGGCTTAACAAGGCAGTCAAAGAGACTCTGGAAGGCATTGATGCCATTGTTTATGTTGTTGACCCGACCCGTGCCCCGGGTGAAGAGGAAGAGCATATACAAAAGATGCTCAAGGCAACCAAAACCCCTATCTATCTCGCCATCAATAAGGCCGACATGGTCAAGCAGATAACAAAAAACTTGCCGGCTTACCGCAAGATTGATGTTGACCAACTTGGCACGCTCATGGTTTCGGCCGTCAAACACAGCAACCTAAACCGCCTGGTGGATGCATTGTTTGAAATTTTGCCTGAAGGTGAAAAATATTATCCTGATTTGCAAATCACAGACCTTGGACACCAGCAATGGATAGAGGAAGTCATCCGCGAAAAAGTTTTTCTGGCTTTGGACCAAGAGCTACCTTACACCGTGCGCGTAACGGTTGAGGATGTTAAATTCCGCAAGACTGGCGGACGTTTTATTGAGGCAACTATTTGGACAACTAATGACCGTTATAAACGGATGATTATTGGCGCAGGCGCTGCCATGATCAAACAGATTGGCATTGCCAGCCGCAAGGAATTGGAAGCTGCGCTAAACACTGCCGTCCATTTGGACCTTGAGGTTAAAGTGGATGCCAAGTGGCAAGAAAAATTTGGGGCCCTATGAACCGTTTTGAAAGACCGCAACCTTTTTCTTTAAGGGCAGCTCCCCTTAATCCGTTCCGGTACGTGGAGCAAGCTCAAAAAGAAGCTGCTCGCCAAGCCGAAGCCCTCCGGCTCGCAGACGTTAAGACTGTTTTTGATGTCAAAGAGTACTTCAAGTCTACGGGGCGACCGGAACTTTGCCCTGATATTGCGACTTTTGATAAGGCAAAAGTTGATATGGCACTTTTGGATGACCTGGCGGAAGCTGAATCAAAAGAACAAACTCAACTTATCCGCGAGCTTCGCGCCATGTCCTTTACTGCCGCCAAAAGAGAAAATCCCAGGCCTGAAGTAACCGTCAAACAAGTCAAGGAACTTATCATGAAAGAACTGGCGGACACTAACACTGAGATTATTGCCCGCAAAGCGGCCGGCGATGACATTGAAAATGAATCTACGGAGTTTAAAAATTGGTCGCGTTTAATGGGCATGGTTGCCCGCCGCGAAGATTCACCGGAACAGACAGCTTTAGACGAGCCCGCCATCCGCTTCTTGGAAGGTGAGCTAACCCATGCTTACGGCCTTTTCGAGGCTTACCGGCAAAAAGGCTCAAAATTCAGGCCACAAGAAATGCTCGACCGTCTAAAAAAAATCCGCGAAGCAGTCTACTGGCGCTTTTTGCATCCGGACATCAAACTTAGTAACGAGTAAAAAGTAACTAGTAACTAGTCTTATCGCTCGTTACTTTTTACTAGTTACTAGTTACTTAATTTTATTGTACGTTATCAAGCCGGGTAATTTCGTAACTGAGCAAGGTTGTAAGGAAATCTCCGCCCTTAAGCAAAGACTTGTCCTGAAGCTTGGGGTTGAAGGTCGTCTTTACCACCAAAGGATTTTGCGGGTTATTCAAGACAACAATTTCACCAAACCAATTACTAGCCTTGATGACCTGTACCTTTACGTCCTGGCCGTTAACTTTCAGCGTCCAGTCCGAATAATCTTCATCTGCTTTAGCCCAATCCGAGTCAACCGTCTTATTGGCTTCGAGCACTTGATTATTCAAAGAAGTAATGGCGTCAAAAAATTCCTTAGCGGTTCTCAAGTCGCCGAAAAGCAGGCCATCCGTCAGGCCATAAAACAAAGTCGCGTGTTTCGTTTTTGTCAGCTCATCAAATGCATCTTTAGAAAGCCAGATAGCGCTTGTGTCCTTAGCATCAACCGTGTCGCTCGGCCAATAGGCTGGTGGGTAAAATTCGTGCGAACTTTTCAAATTAATATTCTCAACCCCTCCTTTGACTGTCCTCATTTCAGTCGAAGTAGTCCCCTGGCTGCTGAGCTTCCAGCTTAACTTGGCATAAACCATTGGCGCAAACCGTTCCAGGGTGACTATACGCACGCCGTCTTTGTTGTCACCAGCCAAAGTATCAGCAATTTTTGCACCCTCGCCCAAATAAGTCTGCCTGATTTCCATCTGGCTGCCCGGGACAAAATTAATTCGCTTGGCAGCTTCAGCCGGAGAAGCGTTTTCAAAGTTTGCCGGCTTGGGCCCGGCTGGAATCATGGATGAAATACCCGGGGCTTTTCCTGCCAGCCAATTACAACCTGCGCCGAAAAGCGCCAAGGCCAAAGCCATTAACAAAACTGTTTTAGTTTTCATAAAGCATATCTTACGTAAAGCCCATTAATTCGTCCATGGTTATCCACAGCCTGCCCTTGACTACGATCCAAACTAAAGATATAAATTAAATGAGAATAATTCTCACTTATGGAAAAAACCGCTAAACGACCAAGATCCCGGGATTGCGAGCGCCTGCTTGTGCTATTGGATATGCTCCGTTCGCGCCATGACCATCCAGATGCCAATACCTGTTATTTGGATATGCAACAAGTAATCCCGGGCATTGGTCAATCCACTGTCTATCGCCATTTGTCATCTTTGGTCGAGAAAGGATTGATTAATGAAATAAAAATCGATTCGGGACCGGCTAAATACGATGCGACACTGGATATCCATGGGCATTTTCAATGCACGAGGTGCCACCAAGTTTGGGACGTCTCCCCTATCAATGTGCAAGCTAATTTTCCAGGCATCGTCACTTCAGCAACCTATGTAGCCAAGGGCATCTGCCGCGATTGCTCAGCTTAATTATTCATTGTTAATTTTAAATTATTAATTGAAAAAATATGCCAGACACTGAATTAAAAGTCGGCGATAAAGCGCCAACTTTCACCCTCAAAACCCAAGACAACAAGGATGTCAGCTTAAGCGAATACCTTGGGAAAGAACCTGTCGTCCTAATTTTCTATCCCGGAGATATGACGCCGGGTTGTACCATCCAGCTTTGCAATATCCGCGATGACTGGTCTAAGTTCAAACAAGCCGGCGCTACTGTCTTTGGTATTAACCATGCGGACGCGGACAGCCACAAGCGTTTTTCAGGCAAATATAATTTTCCTTTCCCGTTGCTCATAGATACTGACAAGAAAGTCAGTAAAAAATACGGGGCTGTCAAAAAACTTTTTTTAGCCACGGTCATCAAGCGCACGGTCGTAGCCATCGGCAAGGACGGAGCCATTAAATTCTACCGCCATGGCATGCCCAAAGACATCGAGATCCTTAAATCCTTGGCCAAATAACCATCTTGACTGCGTCTTAAAATTATTAATTGTTAATTCTTAATTATAAATTATATATGACCCCAAAACTTCCCCTCCCTTTCTCTGGGGCGCAAGGCAATATCAGTGAAAAAACATTGGCTATTCACCACGATAAGCTTTATGTCGGCTACGTCGACAAAAAGGACGAAATCGCCGAAAAACTAAAGGCCTTATCGCATGGTGGAGACACCTCGACGGCTAACCAAAGTTTTTCCGAGCTGCGGGCGCTCAAGGACGGCGAAACATTTGCCGTTAATGGGACTTATTTGCATGAATGGTATTTCGAAAACCTGGGCGGAGATGGCAAACCCACGGACAAAATCGCCTCTGCCTTGGCAGATAAGTACGGTTCCTTGGAAAACTTCCTGAAATACTTTGCCGCTTGCGGCATGGCAGCCCGCGGTTGGGTTGTCTTGGCCTGGGATACGCACGATAAAGCCTTGAAAATCTATAACGGGGACGCGCATAACCAAGGCGGCGTCTGGGGCGCCATCCCATTGTTAGTCATGGATGTTTATGAGCATGCTTACTTTATTGACTTTGGCTCAGACCGTAAGACTTACATCCAAGAATTTATCAACCATATTAACTGGTCGGTAGTCGAACAACGTTACCTGGCCGCAACCTAAAATATGTTAAACCTCAACCACGCGGCTCCGCCCTTTAGCGGAATTACCGCCTACCAAAAAGGAGAATTCAAAAAGATCAGCTTGTCTGACTACAAAGGACAATGGCTAATCCTCTTCTTCTATCCAAGAGATTTTACCTTTGTCTGCCCAACTGAAATCAAAGCCTTTTCCGCCCAAGAGCCTGAATTCAAAAAGTTTAATGCTTCAATCCTGGCAGCTTCAACCGATTCTGAGTGGAGCCACAAGGCCTGGTTTGAACGCGATTTGCCCGAGGTTAACTTCCCAATCCTAGCCGATACCTCCCATGGTTTGTCAAAAGCTTACGACGTCTTTAACGAAGATGACGGCTCAGCCAACCGCGGGTTATTCATTGTTGACCCTGACCAGATGGTCCGTTATGCGTTAATTAGCGCCGGATCAGTTGGGCGTTCGGTTATGGAGACACTGCGCGTGCTAGAAGCCCTGCAGACCGGTGAGCTTTGTCCGGCTGAATGGAAAATGGGTGAAAAGACCCTAGGAAAAGCCTAAACCTTTTAATCAAAAACCCCGACATCACGCCGGGGTTTTTATTTTCTTGATCCTTAAGCCTTACTGAGGTTATCACTGATCGTCGCTTCCAAGCCCATGGTAGTGCTCACATTGAAGTCAGCGGCGGAGTTGATGTCAGACCCGAATGAATAGTTGCTGAAGAAAGCATCGGACAGGTCATCAATAAACGTGTTCCAGTTGTCACCATACAGGGCTTTGGCGGCTGCTTCGGTCTTAACCCAGCGTAAGACGCCATTGGCATCCACGGCATAGACCTTGGGGTCTGTGGTGAACTTGACCATGCGTGAACCCGGCTTATAGCGGACATTGGTGCCCAGCGGGATGCTGGCCAGTTGGTCGGCTGTGATGATCCTGACGCCTGAGAAGTCGGAATACCAGGTGAAGTAGATCTTGGAGTTGGGGAAAGCATGGCGCTTGCCATCAGAACCGATGTAATAGACAGCGCTGTCCTCTTGGGTGGCACCGTTGCCATCATCCGGCAGTTTGACCAAGGAATTGACCGGCAGGTTCATGAGAGCCAGGTTGTTCAAATAAGCGGCACGGTTAGGATCATTGGTTTCTGATTGGAATTGGGTTGTAACTGGAGGTAAGCCTCCACCACCACCGCCGCCGCCTCCACCGCCTGGAGGATTGACCACGCCGGCATAAGTCAGGGTGGCAGTTGTGGCACCGGTATCACCTGAATCCTGGTTGTCAGTATAAGTTTCTGTACCAAGGCCAGTGGCTGAAATCACGATTTCTCCATTATTGAGTATGATTGACGTACCAGTGTAGAAGCCTATGGCTCCAGAGCGGAAGATGCCTGTGGCCGCTCCTGTTTCCGTTAGGGTTACCGTCTCGCTGTCTCCACCGGCTCCGGCATTAACTGACATCGGGACGGTGAGAGTATCAGCCACTGCACCATTCATGTTGCGGTTGAGATCTTTGACTTCAAGGTAGATGGTGCCAGGGGTGGTATATGCAGTTTGGGTGACACCACTGGAGTTAACGAAGTTCTCATAGTCTGACGTGTGCTTGATCTTGCCTGTGGTGCGGGTGACTAGACCGGC
>JAQULH010000016.1 GCA_029004215.1 Patescibacteria group bacterium
GAGGAAAACCATAACCAAACTCGTCAGCTTTAACGCCAAAAATCCTGGCTGCCACAAAATGGCCGAATTCGTGGATGAGCACCAGAACCGACAAGACCAACAAAAAAATAAGGACGATTAACATGGCCTATATATTACTTAAATAGACGCGGTTTGTATAGTATATGCGGGCTTATCCTTTGCAGATGGTTAAAATAACAAAGACCGTCTTTGCGGACGGCCTTTGTTGCCAATGAATTCTATTTTTTAAAGGCTTCTTTGCGAAGACCATTCGCCTCTTCTCTTGCCTTTCGTATTTGATCATCCAGCTCATTCTCTTGATTTTGAAGTTTTACATATTCCTCATCTCCGTACCGATCGTTGATTTCCCATAATCGAGCATCAATAGCGTTCCTAGTTACTTTCAGCTGATCTATTTCTAGGACTTTTTCATTGTATTTGCGCAATAGCGCTATCATTTTATCTTCAGGCTCAGCCCCTGTTTCTTGGGCTGGTTGGAAAGTTCCTTCTCCTATCATAAATTTGGTAGTTAAAAAATAATAGTGACTTATACTATTTAAACATTAGCATTTTATCTAAAAAAACTCAAAAAATGTCAAGGGGTTCATCTGCCTTCGGTGGGGGCGGAAAATGAACTAACGGTTTCAAATTCAGCTTATATCTGTAAATCGGCTTTGACTCCTTTGACCTGTCTGCCCAACCAACGGCTGGCCACCTGGTCAGAGGCTAAAGAAGTCTCAGTAAAGGCAATTGTTTGCTTGGGATTATCTTGGGCGAGAAATAAATCGGGATAATTTTCCATAGCTTGCTGGATGACAGTCCCGGCCGAATCAATAACTTTGACTTTTTTGCCCATGAACCTTTGGATTAAAGATTTTAGGAATGGATAGTGAGTACAACCAAGTATCAACGCATTGACATTAGCCTGGCGCAGGGGCATGAGATACCGCTTGACCATGGTTTTTGTCACCTGGTCATCCAGCAAACCCTCCTCTACCAAAGGCACGAATAGCGGACAGGCGCGTTGCATGATTTCGGCAGATGGGGCGTATTTATTAATGACTTTTTCGTAAATTCCGGAGTTGACCGTGGCTCTTGTCCCGATGACTCCGACCTTTTTACAACCTAAAGCAGCGGCTGCCTGGGCAGCCGGCTTGACCACACCAATAAACGGGATGTTAGGGAATGTTTCCTGTAACTTGGGCAGAGCCAAGGAGCTGGCAGTATTACAGGCCACGATTATCAGCTGCGCGCCTTGCTTGATGACATATTCCGCGTCCTCTTTGGCATAACGTTCAACTGTTTCCTGGCTTTTATTGCCATATGGATAACGGGCCGTGTCACCCAAATACACAAAATCCGCCTTGGGAGCTTTTTCCAACAAGGCACGGACGACAGTCAGTCCACCAATACCAGAATCAAATAAACCGATCATAATTTAGTCCCCCTTCGATTTCCCTTTCAGTAAGGGGGTATTAAGTTATTTATAATTAATCTGCCATTCCGAAGACTTACCTCCGCATTCTAACTTCACTTTCTGAACAGGCTTACTCAGATCTGGAATATTAGTTCCTGATGTAAAACTGCTTGATCTTATGTCATCTCCAATCTCATATATGACTTCGGGTTCAATCTTTTGAACTTTTTCTGAAAAAACTTTGACCTTGCCCGAGCTGAATACACGGAACATGAGATCTTTCGTCTGATTTATTGTGTCGTTTAGAGTAATTTGGCAATCCGTAAGAGGTACTTGCTCTTTATTAATTAAACCCAGGGTAAAAAGATGCTGATTTTGCACAGGAACCCTTTGCCAGGTCGTTCTCCATTCTATTTTCAAATCACCCATTCCCTCCCCCTGAGCGCTTTTAGATGCAACGGTCTCAGCATCAGGCAAACAACCTGCCCCTAATAATGACAAAGGGAGTATTGTAAGAATAATGCTAACTGATGTTTGAATATTCATAGTGTATTAAATGAATTTTTAAGCAGTTTCTTTTTGTTCTATTAGCATACTCAGCTCCTCAATCTTCTGTTTCATAAGCTCGTCTGTCGTAGCTTCCAAGTTGAGTCTGACCAGCGGTTCGGTGTTAGAAGCCCTGACATTAAACCACCAGGCCTCCTTGTCAGCTTTAGGATCGCCAAACTCACAACGGATGCCATCTATATCTATGACCTTAGTTGCCTTGGCAGCATAGACATCCTTTAATTTGCCAAGAACACTTTTTGTATCCTTTACCTCAAAATTTATTTCGCCGGAATGGAAGTAATGAGCAATTTTTTTCCACATTGAGCTCAATGGCTGTTTATTGGCAGCTAAAGACTTTAACAAAATCAGCATGGCATAATCCCCGCTTTCCACATTCCAAAGCTCATTAAAGTAATAATGCATGGATACTTCCCCGGCAAAGACAGCCTGCTTCTCACGCATGGCATTTTTTATTTTGGCGCTGCCCACGGGAAAGATTTCCGGTATGCCGCCGGTAGCCTGAACTGTCTCGGGAACTGACCAAGAAGATCGGATATCAAACAGCACCCGCCCACCTTGCTTGACCTTTTCCTGCAAGCTGGAAAACAAGGCTGTCAAAATATCGCCTTTTATCTGCTCACCCTGCTCGTCAACAAAACCGACCCGGTCAGCATCCCCGTCAAAAGCAATGCCGCAAGCTGCCTTAGATTCTTTGACCCTTTGGCGCAGGACATCCAATGTTTCCGGCTTAATCGGATTAGCTTCGTGGTTTGGGAAATTGCCGTCCAGCTCAAAATATAATTGTTCGGCTTTTATCCAAGGGCATTTTTCCAGCAACTTGGGCAAGACATGGCCGCCCATGCCATTGCCAGCATCAATCACGACTTTCATCTCTGGCATGTCAGATGGAAGATTAGCGAGCTTGATGACGTAATCAAGATAACGGTCTAAGGCAGTTGGATCATACATGACTAATTCCCCCTCCTGTCCCCCTTTAGTAAAGGGGGATGAGGGGGTATCAGGCCAAGCGTCGCGGATTTTATCCATGCCACTATCCAACCCAATGGGCACACAATCGCTATTTGAAAATTTGAAACCATTGTACTTTCCGGGATTGTGCGAGGCGGTGATCATGACCCCCAAATCAAACTTAGGATTTGCCAAACCAAGTAAGACATTGAACATGGGAGTTGAACAAAGCCCTATCCTGACCACCTCAACCCCCTGGCCAGACAGTGACTCGACCAGCGCCTTTTCAAGTTCAGGCGAGGTAAGCCGCATATCTTGGCCAACCATGACCCTCTTAGGGTTACGTGATTTAACGATAGCCACGCCCAGGTTAGCCGCAAAAACAGCGTCAATGACCTGCGGCGACTCCCCACGGATGTCATAGGCCTTAAAGACCGAAAAAAGCTCTTTGTGCATATAAAAAACATTATTGACCATGCGCAGCCATTCGTCTATAATTTGGGGTAATAATTCATAGCTTTAAATCCTCTATGTTTGGATGGATTTTGCTGATAGTTGTCGCTATTTTAGCCGTTTGGCTTTTGGTGACTTACAATAGCCTGATTAAGTCCCGCAATCAGACGGACGAAGCGTGGTCAGACATTGACGTCCAACTCAAGCGACGCCATGACTTAATCCCCAACCTTGTCTCCACGGTCCAAGGTTATGCTTCCCACGAAAGCGCAGTTTTCACCAAAGTGACCGAAGCCCGGTCGCAAGCCATGCAGGCCAAAAGCATCGATGAAAAGATCACTGCCGAAAACCAGCTGATGGGAACTCTAAAAAGCCTGTTCGCCGTAGCCGAGAGCTATCCCGAACTAAAAGCTAACCAAAATTTCTTGCAACTCCAAACAGAATTGGCAGACACGGAAAATAAAATCCAAGCTTCACGCCGCTTCTACAATGGCAACGTGCGCGACTTTAACACCAAGATCCAAGTTTTCCCGACCAACCTGATCGCCAACTTCCTGCAATTCAAAGCTTACAAATTTTTTGAAGCTGCTGAAGAAGAAAAAGAAGTGCCCAAGGTTGAGTTCAACCAGCCAGCGCCCCAAGCGTAAGTTCCAAGCAACAAGTTTCAAGTTTTTCGACTTGAAACTTGTAACTTGAGACCTGACACTGCCCATGTATTCCCAAATTGATTCCAACAAACGCAAATCGTGGTTGCTTATAGCCTTATTCGTTGGGTTATTAGCTGTAGTCGGTTATGTTTATGGTTATGTTACTGACACTGGTTACGCTGGCTTGATCTTAGCCTTAGTCGTATCCACTGGTTGGACGCTTATTTCGTGGTACGCCGGATCAAGCATTGCCCTTTGGTCGGCCGGTGCGGTTGAGCTGACTGACCGGGCGCAATTCATGACGCTATGGAATGCTGTCGAGAATTTGGCTATTACGGCCGGCATCCCAAGACCGCGCATCTTCATCGTAGACGACCCATCGCCCAATGCCTTTGCTACTGGCCGCGACCCGCAACACGCTAGCGTAGCAGTGACTACAGGTTTACTGCGGATTTTGGACAAAAACGAACTCGAAGGAGTCCTGTCCCACGAAATGTCCCACGTCAAAAATTTTGATACGCGGCTCATGATCCTGGTGGCTGTCTTGGTCGGAGCTATTGTCATGCTGGGCAACTGGATGTTTCGCGGCAGCTTGTTTGGCCGGCGCCGCTCCCACGAAAGCGGAGGCATTTTGATGATTCTCGGCATTCTCTTTATCCTGCTCGCTCCCCTGGTTGGAGAGCTGATTAAGCTGGCCATTTCCCGCAAGCGCGAATATTTGGCCGATGCTTCCGGCGCACTCCTGACGCGCTATCCAGAAGGCCTAGCTTCTGCTTTGGAAAAAATCCGCGACAATGCAACACCGATCCGCAGCGTATCCACTGCCACCAACCATCTTTGGATTTCTGACCCAACCGCCAAGTCACTGGGTGAAAAAGTTTCCGGACTTTTCTCAACACATCCTCCCATCAACGAGAGGATCAAACTTCTAAGAGAAATGCTCGAAAAACCTTGACATGTGAAACGTGATATGTGACTCGTCGGATCAGACATGTCACGTGTCACATAATTACGAGTCACTTCTATGCTCCCAAACGACCTCATCCACCGGTTTACCAACCATTTGAAAGACACTCTCCAAAAGGCGTTGAGCTTTGCCGTTTCCAATGGCCGGGATTTGGTTGAGCCGGGCGATTTGATTGTCGGCCTTTTGCAGGAAAAAGGCGCTTTGGGCGGCGAGATCCTCAAGAAAGCCGGCTGCAAAGACCTGGATGCCACTGCTTTTTTCCTGGGCAGCCCTTCTGTCAAAAAATCAGTCATGGCCTTGGACTTATCGCAGGGCGTTAAAAAACTTTTGGAAAAATGCATCGTGACAGCCCACTTGCGCGAACATAAATTCGTGGGCACGGAACACCTGGTGGCTGCCTTGGCTGAATGCGATGACAAGACTGTCTTGGACTATTTCAAATCCCAAAACATTGATCTCAAGACTTTGCGCGAACAGGCCGAGAGCGTTTTGCGTTCCACTTCCAACTTCCCGTCCATGGACCAAGTTCTGCAAAGGGCTGAAGACGAAGATGACTTGACGGGTGGCATGGAAGAGGAAAGGCCCATGCAGCCGCCTTTTGCTTCGCCGCGCAATTGGCGAGCCTCACAAACTTCTGCTCTGGAAAGTTTTGCCCGTAATTTGACGCAGGCTGATATTGCCGAAAAACTTGACCCGGTCATTGGCCGCGAAAGCGAGATTGAAAGGGTGATTGAAATCTTGATCAGGCGCACCAAAAGCAATCCCATCCTCTTAGGCGACCCTGGCGTGGGCAAGACAGCCATCGTGGAAGGCTTGGCCAAACGCTTGGCTGACGGCGACGTGCCCGACGCCCTTTATGGCCATCGCCTGCTCTCTTTGGATTTGGCCTCGACCGTCGCGGGCACCATGTATCGCGGCGAGTTTGAAGCCAGGCTCAAACAAATCGTTGAAGAGGCTAGGCAAGATCCCAAGACCATCCTTTTCATTGATGAAATCCACAACATTGTGGGCGCCGGCTCGACTTCCGGCTCGCTCGATGCCGCCAACATACTCAAGCCAGCCTTGGCCCGCGGCGAAATCCGCTGCGTGGGCGCCACGACTTGGTCTGAATACAAAAAACACATTGAGCCTGATGCAGCCTTGGAACGCCGCTTCCAACCGGTCATGATTGAAGAACCGACGGCCGAGGCCACGCATGATATGTTGAAAGGCTTGGAAGAAAGGTATGCCCAACACCATAACGTAAAATTCCATCCCCAAACCTTGCGGGCAGCGGTTGATTTGGCCGGGCGTTTCATGACTGACCGCTTGTACCCTGACAAGGCCGTTGACTTGATGGATGAAGCTGCTGCTTCGGTTGTGGCCAAACGCCAATCACGCGAGCAAATGGAAAGGCTTTCTGTTTTGGACGCTGCCATCAAGGCCAAAAAAGAAGAAGCTGAACAAAATGTCCAGCGCCAAGAAATGGAACAGGCTGAACAAGCTTCGGCTGACGCTGCCAGGCTGGAGCAAGACCGTTTGGCTTTGGCAGATGAACTGGATGACTTACGCCTCCGTAACCGCCCGACCATAAAACCCGAAGATGTGGCAAAGGTCGTGGCACGCATTGCCCATGTGCCTGTTTCTGTCATCTTGGCTTCTGAAAGGGAGAGGCTGGGCGGACTGGAAGAAAGATTATCTTCACGCATCATTGGGCAGGATGATGCCATTAACCAAGTGGCTGACGTGATCCGCCGGGCAAAACTTGGTTTACATGATCCCAAACGCCCCAAAGCATCGCTCTTGCTGGTCGGGCCGTCAGGCACGGGCAAGACAGAGCTGGCGCGCGCCTTGGCCCAAGAACTTTTTGGCAGGGAAGATGCGCTCATCAAGCTGGACATGTCGGAATTTGCTGAACCGCACTCGCTGTCCAAATTAGTCGGTTCCCCTGCCGGTTATGTCGGTTACCGTGAAAGCACCAAACTGACCGATGCTGTCCGCAAGCGCCCTCACAGCGTCATTTGTTTTGATGAAATCGAAAAAGCGCACAACGACGTACAACAAACCTTGTTGCAGATTTTGGAAGATGGACAATTGACTGACTCAACCGGACGGCCAATCTCGTTCCGCAATGCTTATGTAGTGCTCACTTCGAATGTTGGCTCTGACCAACTGCAAAGGAAACATCTTGGCTTTGGAGACTCGACTCAAGGTCTGCAGCCTTTGATCCAAGACGAGGTCAAGCAACGTTTTAAGACAGAACTTATAAACCGGCTGGACAGGATCATTGTCTTCAATCCCCTGACTTCCAAAGACCTGCGCCTTATCTTGGACAGGGAACTGGCAGAAATCTGCGAACGGATTGCCACTGTGCAACGCGTGGCCTGCGAAGTCACTGAATCGGTCCGCAGCTGGCTCATGAAACAAAGCTTGCCGGCCGAAGAAGGCGCCCGAGCCATCCGCAGGTTAATAGAACGCGAGGTCAGCGCACCGCTAGGAAAGCATCTGACTACAAAACAAAAAAGGTCGAGAGTTACCATTATGGCAACAGACAAGGGGTTAAAGTTTAAGTGAGACCATAGCTAGGAGGAAATATGGCCCAGGAGGAAACCAACGCACCATCGAACGCAAACCAACCGTCCGACGCATCTGCCAAGCTTGTCCAACAAGGATACCAGCAAGCTTTGGGAGATTTGCCGAATTTAATTACCAACTACCAGTTCAGCAACGAAGCCAACCGCCCGACGACTGTGGAGGCTTTTAGGAATAATCTTTTTAAACTCGACCGTGGCGTTGTCAAAAAAATGTTTGATACTGCCAGGGATTTAAGGAATAAACCCGATCTGGCTTTTACTATAAATGAGTTACCAAACGTCAGCATACCCAAAAAAATTTTTACTGATGAATTAAAAACCTCCGGCAAAAAGTTTTTGACTGATTATGACCAGAGGAATTACCAAAACCTGCAAGTCAAAAGCCAAGCTGAAGCTTCTGCTAAATCCGAAGGCTCTGCCAGCAAACTCGACGCTGCCAAATCAGCTGTTTTAGGAACGGGTTTTGGCGCAGTGGGATCTGCTTTGGGAGGAATGGTTGGCTTAAAACCAGTTGCCCGTAAGACTCCTGCAAAAAAAACTCCAGCGGAATCCAAGGCTGCAGAAAAAGCAACGGCTGAACCGACAGCAAGTCCAGTTGTCCAGGCTAGAGGAGCTAAAGAGACAAGAATCCCCTCTCCCCCTTTGCAAAAGGGGGTTGAGAACGAGCCAATAACGAGTATCGAGACTCCGGCTCCAGCCGCGACGACTCCCGGACGTGCTGCTCGCAGTGCAGCGCCCATCTCAGTTACACGGACAGCCAGCAGGACAGTTCGTGGAGTTGGACCAGCCTCTGCTCCGGTACAAACAGCTGGTGGGACTCTGCGCGGCGTCGGACCTACACCGGCGGCTCAAGCTGCTCCGCCTTCTGGTGGAGTCAGAGCTGGAGGCGAGGTTAAGACAGAAGCGCAAGCTGCTCCCCCAACTCAACCTCCAGCTCCAGCAGCCGAAGCACCTGCCCAAGTCTCGACCGGTTCAGCTCAAGCTGCACCGAGTTTGACCGGGACAATGCAAGCCCAAGCCGAAAGTAAAACTGAAGCTCGAGCTGATGTTTTGCCGCCTCCCCCGGCTGTCTTGCCGACAGCTGTGCCAACCGGAGTTGAGTTGCGTCCAAGAGCCCGCTCAGCCGGGCCAGTTCCATCTGCCCCGCTAACTCGTCAACGACCAAGAGCTGCGGCGATGCAGATGGCAACAGGCGTCTCATCTGCAACCCCACCGGTTTCTGTTGCTCGAAGGATGCAACGTGCCGGCCGACGGCCAACCACTGCGACAATCGTTGCGCCCGCCACTTCATCTGTTACTGAAGTTGGGACTTCCGAAGTTCCGGTCGAAGATATTTTCGCCGAAGAAGCGCCCAGAACTCCGGAAGCGGCCACCATTGAACCGCCAACTCTTGGCAATATCCCCGGAGCAACTCCCATAACGCCTGTGACTGCCGGACTGGCTGCCAGACGTCCTGCTGGCCAAGCTCGGAGAGCTGCTCCGACAACCAGACGCGCTCCCCAATCAGCCAGGGGTTATAGGCGGGTTGGCCCGCAAGAAATAAAACCTCCGATCGGCAGGAGTTTGGAAATGGGTCGGGCTATGGGTCTGCAATCAGCACAAAACGCGGCTGGCATGACTGGTGACAACGGACAAGTCTTGCTGGAAAACTTGCCCCCCGAACAATTGACCGCCATGCAAGAAGGTTTGGGACTGAGTGCCGGCGGATTAGAGTCAGAACTGGGCGAAGGTGCCGGAGGCGAGCCTTCCTTACCGGTGCAATTTGGACAGTTCTACAACCCTCTTGAACGCAGGCAACCGGCTATTTTTGCTCCCCAGTATCTTGGACCGGGTTCCATGGCCATGGAACCGGAAGAATTAGAGACTGAGGAGACAGAGGGAGGTACACCTGAGGGTGATATCGAACAGCTTCAATCTTTCCAAGCAGAGCAGCAACAAGCGAATTTGGCAGCCGAGCAACTGACCGGCGCGCCTGCCATGCCGTCAGCCGAGAGACCGGCGCGCGCTGGAGCGGCTACACTCACCGGTGCCGGAGCTGCTCGAAGAGGAACAACTGCTGGCGCGGGACAGGCCGGAGGAAAAGGAGAAGCAGGCCAGATCTTGAGCCGGGCCATGCAACTTCGTGGACAGCAAGCGCAAGCAGCCAACGCCCAACAAAGCCAGATGCAAAAAATCGAAAGCCTCAAAGCCAGCCTTGAATCAATCAAACGCGCCAAACAGGCTTTCAAGAATTTGCTTGATGTTGGCGAGATTGCAGGCAGCGAATCAGGCGTAACCCTGTTAACCCTTTGGGGCGAGTGGAACGTGGATCTTATCAATAAGCATATTGCCAACGGCAAGATTCCCTATTTTGAACAAAAACCTTCTGAAGGCGCCTTGCAACTTGAAAAAACCATCTCCAATGTCAAAGACGGCATAACTATTTTTGCCGACATTGTGGTTCCCATCTCAATCATCGCATCCATGATCCTTCCCTTGATTTTTGTTGCCATCATCGTCTTGTCATCTTTCAAAGTCATCATGGCCATGGCGGATTTCTTTGGTATCAAGCTTATATAAATTTTTATTTGGAAATAGAGCCAAAAAGTAATATAATACGCATATGATCACTTTGACAGAAAATACCAAGCGCATCCTGTTTGTAGGCTTCTTTGTCCTGTTTTCCGTGGCAACGGGTTATGCGCTCTATTACTTTTTCTTCAGGCCATTGGCTCCGACTCCGGAAGTGCCGCAAACGCCGGCCGAATACACGGGAGCTTTAGGTGCAGTCGGCCCCCGCGGGGCTGTCACTTCTACCCAGCCTGGCGGCGAAGGCCAGTTGCCGATTGCAGCCGGCCAAGCAGGCGCGGCCGGGGGCGTTGCTGCCCAAGCTGACGTCAATCTTTTGCGCGACTCAGTGACTCAGGCCGTTTCAACCTCGCCGACTGGCGACACGCGGTATTACAACCCTGAAGATGGCCGTTTCTACCGCATCAATGACGACGGGACACTGTCTCTGCTTTCTGACCGGCAATTTTTTAACATCCAAGACGTGGCTTGGGGCAAGAGTGCCAACGAAGCCATCATGGGATTCCCGGACGGCAGTAAAATTTACTATAACTTTGAAGACCAGACCCAAACCAGTCTCCCCCAACATTGGTCTGATTTTGACTTTGCGCCCCAAGACGACCAGATAGTCGCCAAAAGCATGGGTATTGATGAAAACAACCGCTTCCTGATCACTGCCCAGCCTGACAGCAATGACACGGTGGCTGTCTACCACATGGGAGCCAATGCTGACTTGGTCATTCCCAGCTGGTCGCCGGACAGCCAAGTGATCGCCTTTTCCAAGACCGGTTCCCCGCAACCGGATAATGCTGAACAGATTTACCTTTTGGGCAAAAACCATGAAACCCGGTCTTTGATTGTTCCCGGCAGGGGCTTTATGCCCAGCTGGTCGCCGACCGGCAAGAAGCTTTTGTTCAGCGCTTACCATGACCGTGACCAGAACAAACCCACGCTTTGGATCTGCGATGCCAACGGGCAAGACATCGGCCGCAATCGCCAAAGGCTCAACCTCAATACCTGGGCCGATAAGTGCGTCTGGAGCAATGAGAACGTGCTGTTCTGTGCTGTGCCTATTGATTTGCCGATCGGTGCGGGTTATGACGAAAAAAGTTTCGTGGAAATACCTGACAACATTTACTACATCAACCTGAGTGACGGCACTTCCAAAAAAATCAGCACCCCTGATCAAAACCACCCCGTCCAACAACCGGTCTTAAGCAAAGACAAGACTAAATTGATTTTTACCGATGCAGTCACCGGCAAGCTCTACAGCTATAACCTAAATTATTGATTTATGCCCAAGATCAACCGGCAACTCGTAGCCCTCTGCCTGCTCGTCGTCGCATCAGCGGCCCTTTTATCGGCCATCGGTTGGCGCTGGTATAGGAATAAGCAGGATTATTTCATGAGCGGCGCTCCTCCCCAAGAAATCATGGACCGCATAGAGCCCAAGAAAGTGCCCTATGACCAGATAAAACCGCCCGCCTTCCTCCAGACCGATGCTTTGGTCTATGGTTCAATATCTTCCACTGTCGGTATTGCGTTTTACGGCGATTACACCAACAGCCAGTCCAATTCCCTGGCCTATGCCCTGGAATCTTGGACTCGCGGCATGGGAGGCCGAGTCAGGCTTGTTTGGCATTATTTACCGGCTTCGACTGACGACAACAGCCCTTCATTCGAAGCTGCCATACTCTCCGAATGTTCAAGGTTGATTGATGATTCATGGAAGGCCCATAGCATGATGGTTAAATTTCCAAAACTCGGACAAAAAGAGATCAATTTTCTGTCAGAGCAGCTGGCAGACAAGGACGGCATGCTCTATGGCTGCATGAAGGATAAGAACTTGCGCAGCTATCTCAAGCAAAAAGCCGAAGTCGCCCGAGGCGACGGCATTGATAACGCGCCTTTTGTTTTTGTGGGCACCCAAGCTTTCCCGTCACAGGCCGCTTCCACCACCTCGATCATCCGGTCAGCCCAGGCCTACCTTAAATACTAAGAGTCATGTCGACCTTGCTTCACAAACCGCGCGTCTGGCTGATGGCCGCTTTGGCAGCAGAAGTTTTGTTGGCTATGCCCCAAACCGTAATGGCGGCGAGTTGTTGCGTTTGTACGCACCCACAGATCAAAAACGGGCAATTCTGCGTCAGGGACACCAAGGCCTCTTGTGACAGCTTAAAAAATTCCACCAACCAAGATCTGGTTAATGCTTCATGCATTGACGATACGAGTGCCAACCCATGTAAAAAAGTCCCGGCCGGCAAATGCCTAAACGAACCGTCAGGCGAAATTGATTTCAAGCTTTCCTCTGTCCCCGGCTATACAGCAGCCGCCAGTGCTACCGGCCAACAAACTCCGACGATGAATGTAAAACTCAATATAGATGTGCCGGGCCTGACTTTTGCAGCACCCTACAAAGACAGCGGCGAAATAATCGTCCCCATGTTTGCCCAGTATCTCCAAGCCATGCAAAAAATCTTCATTGGCGTTGGGCTGGTGGCTGCGGCCATCATGCTGGTCTATGGCGGCTTCCTTTATATCGTCTCCGGCACAGGAGCAAAAGTTACTGAGGGCAAAAAAATCATTACAGATGCCTTAATCGGGCTGATTATCATCTTGGGGGCATATATCATTCTGGCCAACCTTAACCCAAACTTGGTTACCTTGGGCGCCCTGCACCTGACGACCATCAACACTGATCGTTACTCTTTTCTCAGTTCAGGCCAATATTCGGCTGCGGCTAACTTACTGGGATCTAACCCCAACATGCCTTCGGCCTCAGATGTCTTGGCCGAAGTCAAGAAACAGGCTACTGCCAAAGGCCTTGACCCGTGCATTGCTTGGGCCGTCATGATGGCCGAATCAGGCGGCAAGTTGATCATCGGGCATGATGAAAACTGGTATGCAGGCAAAGGCAACCCTCTCCCCCAATCCCGGGTGGACTTCTTGCGGAGCCGCAAATTTTATTCCGGCAAAAACTTTCCCAGCGATGTGCCGATCATGCCCGGCAATTGTACCGGGGCTGCCAGGGATGAGTGTGACCGGGTCGCATCCTATAAACCAACCGGCACCAATAACATAGTACAGAATGATGACATACCGAATTTTGGCTCACCTCCTGACTTTGGATTGGATTGGAGGTTTTCACACGGGTTTGGCGCCGGCCTGACGATTTTCCCCAACACGACTAAATGCTCAAATGGTTGGAGAGGCTACACTGTTGGCGGGCAATGCTTTTCTGTCCCAGATTTAGTGACTAAAGAAGGCCAAGTCAATGCCCTCCTCGCCTCACCCGGCTTTTGGAAAAACGGCAAAGTTGGCGGCGAACCGGTTAAGGATCCAATGAGTGTTTTCAAGGCCTGGGCCGGTTGTCTTGATTCTGCCAGCGCTGCCATCCCCTGCTCCAAAGTCCAGAACCTTTTAAATATCAAGCAAGGACATTATGACACATGTAAAGCAAGCGGCCTTTAAACTGGCCCTCTTTATAATTTTTTTAACGACTTTTTACCCGGCAAAAGCCCTGGCTGATTGTTGCGTTTGCACCCATCCCAATGTAACCGGCAAATTCTGCATTAGCTACCCCGCTGGTTTTGATTGCTCCACTTTAAAAAACAACAGCGACACAAATATACAGGCTTCGGCCTGCACCAATGCCACTGCCTGCGCACAGGCATCCTCGGGAGGGTCTAATGCCGTTTGCGTCAATACCCCAACTGAGAGCGGAACTTTTAACTTTTCCTCCTTGCCGCAAAAAAGCGGGACTGCCGTCAAAGGTACGGCAACGCCCGCCCAAGGTTTACCATTCAATCTCAACATCCCCATCCCTGGGCTTACGCTTTCACCCAGCTACGAGCAAAACGGTATAATCTACGTGCCTTACTTGGCCCAATATATTGTCGGGCTGCAAAAAATGATGATCGGCATCGGCATTGTGGTGGCTGCCATGATGCTGGTTTACGGCGGGATTACCTACATAATATCCGGCACAGGTGCCAAAATTAGAGACTCCAAAGAAATTATCCAAGACGCTCTAATCGGCATGGCACTGATTTTGGGTTCTTATGTCATCTTGGCCAATATCAACCCCAACACAACTGTCCTGGCCCCGCTTATGGTGCCTAAAATCCAAAAAGAAACTTTTGATTTTAACACCGGGTACGATCCAAACAACACCGACAGCGCGAACGATGTCATTTGCGGCGAAGAATGCCCAACCATGCAACATCCTGAAGGCAAAGGTTCTGCTACAAGGATGAAGGCGGCGTGCAAAGGCGGAGGTACCAAAGAAGCGCTCAAGGCAGTCCTGCAAACTTGGGTTAAAGAAGCTGCACCTTACGGTTCAGGTTACATCCGTGGCGGTTCTGGCTATGGCAAAGAAATGAAAGTTGCCTCACCTTATACTGGTTACCTCTTTTGCCACTTGGCAGAAAAAGGCTGGCTGTCAGCCGAGACTAAAACGGCCTGCGACTTGCCGGAAGGTTTCACTTTTGATGTTAATCGCGTCAGAGGTCATTGTTCCAATGGTGAAAACGTCAATCTGAACAATGCTGACGTCAAGAACGCCCCGGCCCTGGTCGCTGCACAGAAGTCCCTCAACAAGGGGCCGTGCTATAGCGCTTTAAAAAAAGATTACATTACATATTTCGTCTGCCCAATGAAATGCAATGACCTCTTTGGAGCAGACTGCAGCGGGTTCGTGGGTTTGGCTTTGGGCTGTGCCGGCGTCAAACATAACGTGGCTAACATTTATAAGGTACAAGCCCAGGCAGTGGCCGAAAGCGGGAATACGGCTAATCCCATTGTCGCAACTACATCGGTTAACAGCTGCAAGACAAAGAGCAAAACCTTGTCCATTAACGATCCGGCCTGCAACCCTGCCAACCCGGAGCATGATGACAACCTATGCAAGTGCACGCCCATCCAAGGATATGCGGCTATCGCCTTGACCAAAGAATCTTTTATCAGCAGCATCATCCCATCTTTGCCATTCGGTTCAACCATTGAAATCAAGTGCAAAGGCGCGCCCATCCCCCACATGTTCATGTATACCGGCAAAATGGGCTTGCCTTTTGAGCTGGTTGAATCCGGCGGCCCGCGCACACCAAGTGGAGGCAGCGCCACTTTCTTGAACTGGAAAGGACAATCAGAGTTTACTGTTGGCGGAGGCATTAATACCACGCCATCTTTAGCAGGTTACCTGAACGGCATGTGTTCAGGCGGCGTGCAATACATCTACGCCGTAGGTGATTTATAAAGATGGACGATTCCCCCTTTGTTTCCCCCTTTATAAAAAGGGGGCTTTCAGCTAGTATATCGTCATGAAAACGAGCTTGATTTACGTTTGCTCCAAATGCGACGCCCAGTCCCCCAAATGGTCAGGGAGATGCTTAAGTTGCGGGTCTTGGGGCACTGTTGGCAAGGAACCGATAACACAAGACGTCCCATCGTCCCAGACGTCCCACGTCCCACATGCGCCGGGGCAGACAAAATCATTTGATGGCTTGAATGTAACTTCAACCCAACGCCTGATGCCAACTTTATTTGAGGCTTTGGATACTGTCTTGGGCGGAGGCCTGGTTCACGGCTCTGCGACTTTGATCGCTGGCGAGCCTGGCATGGGCAAGTCAACTTTATTATCACAGGTTGCTTTGTCCATGGCTACTAAAGGACAAAAAATACTTTTCATAACAGGCGAAGAGTCCCCGGCCCAAATCCATTTACGACTTTCACGCCTATCCAGCAATGTCCCCGGTCAGTTGAGTTATCTCGACGACACGCGAGCCGAGGTTATTGCAGCGACGATTGAAGCTGAAAAACCGGACTTAGCCATCGTGGATTCGATCCAGAGTCTCACGACAGAACAAGCTTCAGGCGAGGCAGGTAATGTTTCGCAAGTTAAAGCTTGCGCCGCGCTTTTGACACAGACTGCCAAAAAGACCGGCGTGCCGATCATTCTTGTTGGCCAAGTGACTAAAGATGGCGACATTGCCGGCCCAAGAATCCTCGAACATGTCGTGGATACCGTACTTTCGCTGGAAGGCGATAAGTTGCATCGCTTTAGAGTGCTACGCGCCATCAAGCATCGTTTTGGTTCAACGGATGAAACGGCTTTGCTGGATATGAATGAAAATGGTTTGAAGATCATCGTCGATCCGTCAGTTGCCTTGCTGGACAGCCGCGCCATGACAGCCGCCGGCTCAGTTGTCGGCTGTGTGCTAGAGGGACGAAGGCCGATGCTGGTTGAACTCCAGGCCCTGGTAACAGCTGCCGGTTACAGCGCGCCTGTCAGGAAAGCCAATGGCTTTGATGCTTCGCGCTTAAACATGTTACTGGCTGTTTTAACTCGCCACGCCGGCGTGCAGGTTTATGATAAAGATGTTTTTGCCAATGCAGCCGGCGGCCTGTCTGTCCGCGACCCGGGAGCTGACTTGGCCTTGGCCGCTGCCATTGCCAGCGCTGTCAGGAATAAACCTATTGACCCCAAGACAGCTTTCTTCGGCGAAATCGGTTTGACCGGCGAGTTGCGGCCAGTGGCTTTGCCGGAGTTGAGAATCAAAGAAATCGTCAGGATGGGTTTTAAGACTATTGTCTGTCCCCCGCTCAAAAACCTCCCAGCCAACAACGGAGTTGAGATAATACAATGTAAGACAGTGAGGGAGGCGTTGGGTTAATGTCATTCCCCATGCGCTGTCTCGCGAATTTGCTCGGCCCGTTCGCGGAGCGAGATGTGTGCTTGCAACAGTGGATCGTCTTTTAGGATTTGCGAGGCTGTGTCGCGGGCTTGCGACATGATGGCAATGTCATCAGGCCGCGCGTATTTGAATATGCCTTTACCGCTTTGCTCAAAGCCCAGCAGATTGCCGCTGCCGCGAATTTTCAAGTCTTCTTCTGCCACTACAAACCCGTCATTCGTGCGCTCAAGCACTCGCAGGCGCGAAATGTCAGCGTCCTCATCAGTGGCAGTCAGGTAACAAGTGCAGGGTTTGTCAGACCGGCCAATGCGGCCGCGCAGTTGGTGGAGTTGGGCCAAACCAAAACGTTCAGCGCTCTCGATGAGCATGACAGTGGCATTGGGAATATCCACGCCAACTTCGACGACTGTTGTGGCGATCAAAACGTCAGCTTTTTTATCTTTAAAATCATTCATGGCTTGGTCTTTGTCAGCAGCTGACATCTTGCCATGCAAAGCCAAAAGCTTAACTCCCTTAAGCGGCCCGCTGCGCAGCCTGACGATTTCTTCTTCAACGCTTTTTGAGCCTAACTTGTCAGACGGGTCAATCAGAGGGCAGACGATGAATGCCTGTTCGTGGCGACTGATCGCCTCTTTGATAGCCTGGTAAGCCAGGTTGCGGCCAACATCGCCAACCAAGATACGCGTTGTGATGGGCAAGCGCCCGGCTGGCTTGGTACGGATGATTGAGACATCCAAATCACCCAGCAAAGTCAGGGTCAGAGAACGCGGGATGGGTGTGGCTGTCATGGAAAGCAAGTGCGGCACCATTTTGTCCGGACGCTCGAGCACTGTCAGGGCTTCGCGCTGCGCCACGCCAAAACGATGTTGTTCGTCCACGATGGCCAGCGCCAAATCAGACGGGCATTGCTCACGCTCCAAAAGCGCATGCGTGCCAACTGCCACGATTCTGCCAACTGCCAAGCGATCCTTGGCTTCTTGGACTGTGAGCTTTGTCTCCTCTCCCCCTTCGCTGATATAGCGCGTGGACGAAGTAATGAGCAGGATTGGAATATTGTGTTTCTTAAAAAATCTTTGCAAAGTCAAGGCGTGTTGCTTGGCCAAGATATCAGTCGGCGCCATAAAGGCTGTCGAAAGCCCGCTGCGGTAAACCATGGCAGCGCAAAAAGCCGCCACAACTGTTTTGCCGGAACCAACATCGCCTTGCAGCAAGCGGCGCATGGGACGGCCTTGCTCCATATCCTGGAAAGCTGCCCAAGCTCCGCGCTTTTGGTCAGGCGTCAGCTCAAAAGGCAATTGAGACACAAAACTTTTAGCAAAAGTTTCGTCAAACTTGATGGTTGGCGCGCCGCCGCGGTCAGCCAGGTTGCGAGCCAAGCGCAAAGCTAGTTGATAATACAAAACTTCATCAAAAACAAACCTGTGGCGCCCTAGCTCGGCAGCCTCGTTTGTCTCAGGGCGGTGGACCAAGCGCAAAGCTTCGATTAGAGTCGGTAATTTTTCTTTCTCAAGAATCTCGCTTGGCATGGGATCAGTGACTTCTGACAAATCCTCAACAGCCGCCTTCATAATCTTACGCAGCGTCTTTTGCGTCACTTGCCCAACAAGCGGATAAACCGGCGCAATATTGCCGGCAGCCAATGTCTCGGCATTAGCCGGCTCCCAAAGCGGGCTGACAAAGCCCAAGCCATAGCGCGGATGGCGGCGGGCTGCGCCTGAAATATAAATCTCATCGCCTGGCTTTAATTGCTCCAGCATCCAAGGCTGGTTAAACCAAGTGGCTGAAATGGCGCCTGTTTCATCCTCCAGCAATCCCCTGACCATAACAAACCGCCGCCTAAAAGACGGCATTTTTTTAAGTTGTTTAATTTTGACTTTAAGTGTCACCGGCTCGCCAATAGGCAAATAAGCGATTTTGACCAAATTGGAGTAATCGTCATAACGCCTGGGCAAAATAGACAGCAAATCCCCGACCGTCCCCACCTCAAGCTGCTTCAAAACCCGCCTTTGTTGGGCGGTCAGGCCATGGATGTAAGTTACAGGATCGCTCCAAGCAAGCATAAGATCTCGCAACGCGAAACTCGCAACCTATAACGCCGGATCCGGAGTTTCGAGTTACAAGTTACATGTTACATGTTGCATAAAAAAAGTTATCCACACCACAAATTTACTCATTGAGTCGCTTGAAGTGTAAAATAGGCTTAAGTTCGCAACTTCAACACCAAACATAAGGGGGCGCGCCATGAACGCGGCTAGCCAATCAACCGATCGTCCTTTCAAAGGACATTTCGTCCTGGCCGCCCTGGCCAGCGAAAAACACAGCAATGTGTACATGGCTGTAGACGCCACTCTCTGCGCTGCCGACCGCGTGTTCAATCTGGTCAACGACGCCGTGGGGCTCGTTTTGACCAAAAGAATCCGCGAAACCATGAACCGCTCCGAGAAGACCCGGTTCTTGCCCAAGCTCTTCATCGAGACTGCCCACCGCATCGGCCTGTATACGAGCCTGGAACCGGAGTTGGCCAGAGAAGTGGCTGAAGACTGCCACGCACTCTGCGCTCACTACCGCGGAATCGACCCGAATGCCTGGTCCTGCTTCCAGGTTCGTCGCATCCACCGCGGCAACATCAGAGCCTGCATCGCCCAGGCCGCCTAGTCCCCTCCTCCTCAGTAAGACCCAAACACAAATAAAATCGACCGAGCTTAGCTCGAATTCGACCTCTCGTGTGCGGGTCTATTTTTTTATTTTTCTACATTCCGAGGTTGTTTCGAGTGATAAAGAGAGAACCCAAGAGATCTCGGAACCGCTCCTTGCGCAACATCCCAATACCTTTCTTCATTTTTTGATCCGTGTCGAAGTAAACTTTCTTCTTGTTTCTCGACTAATCCATCTGGACGGATGTGGATTCCAGCCATGCATGCCATAACATCCCATTGTTTTTCAGTGGTTTCGGCTTTTGCTCTTCCTGAAAAACGGGAAACGCGACCCCATTTTTCTTTTCCCAATATTTTACTCTTACCTGTTAGCTTAACTTCAAATTCCTGCGACGAATACGGAAGATCTTGAATTTGTTCCGTCAATGGAGTAACCACCTCTTGAATGAACTTTTCGTGCAGTTCCTTGTCGTCGCTCTGGAGAAAAGTGAATTCGGGTTTTATAACTTCAAATGTCCGCACCACATTTTCCAGATCTTCTCTGTAGCGAGCCATGTCACCACGAGAAATTCCCCTCTCAAAGGGATGGACACTGATATGTAAATAATCATGCCGCGGACCTTTCCCGCTGATAATGCCTCCGCCTTTCTTATAAAGTCGAGCCTCTTCTTCTATGAAAGGCTGAACTGCTCGAACAATTTTTTCTGCAGCTCGTTGCGAAACACTATCGCTTTTCGGCCAACCGGCTGTCGTGATACCGATGTACTCGGTAACGGGCATATGCGCCAAAAAAACATCTCCATAATCAGCTGGCGTTCCATCTTCATGAAGGAACGTCGTGTCTCGATAATCAAACGGGTCGCTATCCCAATAATGGGATAACCCTGGTTTCTTTTTCCGAAATGGACTTGGCATAAGGTAATCCCCTGGCATATTCGTGCTCTTCTTTTGTTGACCTAGGTATGGCCTCACAATCCCGGCATCTTCCAGTAACTTAGCTTTGTCCTTGAAATGATCACGTATGGCCTCGTAAATCTGAAACGCTTGATGCTCGGCCCGCGAGCACTCTTCATCAACTTCTTTGTCCGTTCTGTTTGAAGATGGTCTTTGGCATGTCTCGCAGAGACAACCCAAGAGGTCATAATCATCTTTAGCATATTTAAAACGAGCTCCATACTGTTGCTTCAACTGCTTCCATGCTTTGCTCAGTGGGCCTTTTTTAAGGAATTCTATGACTTGTTTTTTCCAATCTTCAAAAACTTCCATATCTTTTCCTTCGTTTTTTTTCAATTCTTCCGCAATCTTCAAGACTGCTGCAAAGGGCATAAATTCAACATTTTTTCTCGCATCGATCGCACAATGCTCACATTGATGGCGGCATCCTTTAGCTACTTGCACGCAATCAAGTTGTGGTCCAAAAATAGCCAGCTCCCTCTCCGATGAGAGATCAAAATCCTGAAACAAGTCTAGTCTCGGGTGTTCGACTGTTGGAATTCGTTCTTTAAGTTTCTCAAGCGGTTTTATATTTCCTTGTTCATATTCTTTTACAGCCGCATCTACTTCTTTTCGAAACGTCTCACCTTTTTTCGAAAGTGGAAATCGATTCTTCATGAATGCTCGAGCAAGCTTCAGCTCAATACGCCGTTCTTTTTCGGAATAACTCTCGACTCTTTCGGGTTCCTCACGCTGATTAACGATGGGAAGATTGAATCTTTCGGCCATATTTTATAAGGATATCACAACAAGTAGCTTAAAGTCTACCAAACCTCCAGCGGATAAACATCATACGCCACCTCTTCGTAAGGATGCACGCGCTTCATGGCAACAATCACGTTTCCGACAATTTGTCGCCCCATCCAAGATATTGGGTCTGTGCATACTGCGTTACCGGAGCATTTAGCTCTGCAAATACCATCATCGCAATAGGATCTTTAAATTTTAATTTAAGATTGAAGTTACCAATATTTTTTATTTCTAAAACAATGACTTGCGGAGACTCCAATGTTCCATCGCAAATTGAGGCCGTGGCGTGGACCGTCAGACCTAAGCGTGCGACAGTACTGCGCCCATCCAAGATGGCTAATATATTCGGAGGGGTTTTAATGGACTCATACGTTGCTCCAAGAACAAATTCATTCGGCGCAAGAATAAACGGTTCCTCAGAGATATCTATTTCTTTATATTGAAGTTCCGATCCCCCGCCCAGCTCAACAGTTTGACCTGACTCAGGTATAAAAATACCTTTCCCCAAATGGAGGCGGATCCCGGCAGGTCGGATATCTTTCATTTCAAATTCAGGCTGAACGGTAATCAGCCCTTCATCAAGATATTTTGTAATTGTTTGATGGGAAAGAAACATGATTAACCAAAGTGTACATTATTCCATTTATTCGTCAAAATTCCGCGGCGTCCGACCTCCTTATTGTCTTTACCCAGCTCTTAAAATATCATGCTGATTACACTTAATAACCTAGCCAACATTTATGAGCGACAGCAACGAAACCAAACAGATTGTTAAGAGCCATTACGACAAAGTGGCTTCAGAGAGCCGTGGGTGCTGTAAATGCAGCTGTGGCGGGCAAGATGAAAATGAGTTGATCGCCAAAAGCATAGGCTATTCTGACCAAGAAATCGCCATGGCCGGGGAAGCTAACTTGGGTTTGGGTTGCGGTAACCCGACTGCCCTGGGGAAGATTAAGGAGGGCGAGACTGTCTTGGACTTAGGCTCTGGCGCCGGGTTTGATTGTTTCTTGGCAGTAAGAAAAGTCGGACCTATTGGCAAGGTGATTGGCGTGGACATGTCAGAAGCCATGGTCGCCAAAGCCCAGGCCAACGCCCTGAAATCCGGCTTTAACAATGTTGAGTTTAAACTTGGTGATATTGAGAAATTACCGATCGACGATCAATCAGTAGATGTCATCATCAGCAACTGCGTCGTGAATCTCGCGCCGGACAAGTCGAAAGTTTTTAAGGAAGCCTACCGAGTCCTCAAAACAGGCGGCCGGATGTATCTTTCTGACATTGTCTTGCTGGGCGAGCTGACTGAAGCTCAAAAAAGTGACGAGACTTTGATCGCCGGATGCGTGGGCGGGGCTTTGCAGAAAGACGATTACATCAAAACCATCCAAGAAGCCGGCTTTCAAGTCAACATACTTTCCGAGGATAAGGACATCAGCAAAAGGCAATATCAGGGAATTGCCCTTGAAAGCTTAAAGATTGAGGCGGTTAAGTGATCCGAGTTACTTACTGTTGAGACTAATCGTTCTTATTCCGCCGGTATATTCCAAGCTAACGGTTGTGTTGGCGGAGTTTGAGGTTGATTGAGACTGCACGCTCTGACCATCCACATATGCGGTGAAGCTTCCACCGGCCAGCGAGGTTGGGATGGTTATTATTGCCTTGCCCGCCGTCCCGTTGGAATCCGCGGCTGTGAAGGTGATGGCTTTTGTAGTCGGATTAAACGTCAGAGCCGAGATTGAGGAGTTAGAACTTATTGAAATGGCATAACACGCGCCATTTGACGCAACCGAATAACTGTAAACGGGTTTTTGTTCTTTCAATAAGAGCTCTCTGGAATTTTTGCTTAGGATGTTACGAGCAGAATTGGAGTCCAGGTAAGAAAGGAGAGATTTCCAGTGTCCGACGGCGTCAGATGGTGCTTGATTACTTACATTACCCGAATAGTTGAGCCATCTCTCCAGACTATTTGCGCCCCCTCCGGCATCTGAAGCGAATAAGATGCGGGAGTTCCATGTTTCAAAAAATTTCCTCCACTCCTCGTATAATTTGCCGTTATTGGATTGGTCTGCCAGTCTCGCCCAATTAGAGTTGGGTTGCGGCGGAAGGTTTTGCATATTTTGAATACCAGCCGTGTCAAAATATAGATTGGGATACCGCAAAAGATAGTCATTGAGCGTGACACTATTAAGCGTCATGTTATTAAATCCAAGATGAGCCCAGATGAGCGTCGCGTTTTTGTTGTGACTCAACATTCTTTCAAAGGCAGCATTGGCAACAGCATCGTCAGGCACGAAGTGAAACGAGATCGGGACATGATATTGAGCGGATAGGTCGACTAGCTGGAGCCAAAACGGATTATCTGGTGGGACATAGATGTCTGGCGTGCCCGGAGGATAATTATTGCCGCCATAATACCTCAAATTAGCTTCACCGATGCCATAATATTTTCCTGTCTTCAATTGTGTTTCAGCGGAAGTGACGAATGATTGGCCTTGCGTGAGCCAGGTTGAGGCTTGCGGCGAGTCGGGAGTATCAACGAATGTTACAAATCTGCCGGGATATTGAGATGTGGTTTCGAGCAAACCTGAATACAGGTTGGCCACACTCACGCCCGCCTTGTCCATCTCTGAAATTATCTGCGATAGGCTGACTTTGGGCGTTATGTGGACATGGGAATCGAAAATGTCCATATGCCCCGTGTCAGTCGGGCTGGTGCACGAAACCTCTGGCGCGGGCGGCGCGACCGGAGGATTTGGCGTGCTTGAGCCGCTGCCGGGAACTGCCCCGCCGTCTTGGATTTTTTCAAGGTCGCGTGTGAAGAAACCAAATCCCAGGAAGCGCATGACTTCATACGCCACTGCTCCGTCCTTCATGTAGATCGCGCGGCATTTTACAGGGTCAACGTACCAGGCTTCCCCGTGTTGTTGGACTTGGAGCAGGATTTCCCCGCGGAACCGGTTACCTAGCGAACTGCTGGCGCAGGCGGAAGAGGCTGCTTTCATTTCGGCCGTACTCGCCACTTGAGGAATCTTGGCAAGATCAACGTCCGCAATCCCCTGACTGAAAAAACGCATGATGGAATACGCGGCAGCGCCATCCTTCATATAGTACCGTTTCAAATCCTTGGAACGGATGTACCAGGCCTCGCCATGGCTCTCGACCTGCAAAAGGATGCGGCCCTGCATGCTTTTTGCAAAAGCGGGATCATACGTGCTCGCGCTGGTTGCCATTGGCAACGAACAAATTGCCAAAGCGGCAAAGATAAAAAATAGGCGGTATTTCATAGTTTTAAAGAAATAGAATATATGTATCATACCGCCACTGCCAAGGTAATACAAAAAAACAAAAAGACCCGCTAACGGGGCTTTCTGCATGGTGCGACCAGGACGATTTGAACGTCCGACCTCCTCCTTCGCAGGGAGGCGCTCTATCCAGCTGAGCTATGGCCGCTTATGCCAATTAACAACTAATAATGAATAATTAACAATTATCGGATTT
>JAQULH010000017.1 GCA_029004215.1 Patescibacteria group bacterium
CATCGGGTCAAGATTATACTCTTCAGTCTACTTCTCCGGCCATTGATTCTGCTACCACTACAATATATACAGCAGACTATCTTGGAAATACTTTCTATGGCACCCCAGACACTGGTGCTTACGAATATCAGCCGCCTCATGATATCGCCCCGGTAACTCCTGATACGATAGACATCGGAGCCGGAGCCAGGATCTATGGAGATGGAAAATTCAGGGATTTGGGGACAATCAATGGCAATGCAGCTCATCTGAAGATAACTCCTTCAGGCGGAAGCTTTGATGTTTTTGGTTCAACTGCTAAAAGGCCAGCCTGGTTGGATGTTACGAACATCACGAATTGGAGCAATACCCACAAGACATGGACTGAATCCAACGCCTCAAGTTCAGACATGGTTACGGACCATACAATCGGCGACTTGCATGCCAATAAATACTATACAATCACCATAACCGGAGCTACAGCTTCAGATATAACAGGCATAAACGGGACAACTTGCAATAATGGAGTCTGTCAATCTGATGGCAGTGGAAATTTATCATTTAGATACACTGGTGGTTATTCAAACCATACTTTTGACATGTTTGAGAATCCGACTGCTCCCACAGCACCTGTCCTCGGTACCCCAACAACAGTGGCAGTGCCGCTATCCTGGACTGCTGGTGGAGGGACTGAAACTGTATATGTCCTAGAAAAATCTTTGGATGGCGGCTCCTCGTTTGTCGAGGTTGCGACGGTTAACGTTCCGACAACTAATTATACGTTCACTGGTCTTTCGCCAAACAACCTGTATCAGTTCCGTGTGGCAGCCGGTGACGGCGTGCATACGACCTCAACTTACGCCACGAGCTCGCTTATCTACACCCTTGCCAATCAAGCATCTGCCCCCACGCTCAGCACAGCTACTACATCCACAATACCTCTTTATATAAATGCGAATGGAAACCCTATAGGAACCACCTATGCGGTTTATGACGCGACTGATTCCCGTTATTTCACTTCCGCCGGGGCTATTACGGCAACTCCGACATTCTTTACATCTTCATCTTGGTCTGGAATAACCAGGGGTCTTAACGCTTCTTCGTACTATACTTTTCAAGTGATTGCCAGAAACGGGGATGGAGTCAATTCGGCTACGTCGAGCGGCGCAACAGCAGGTACCGCCAGCGTGGCCGTCAACCTCTCAAAAACCATTGTTTACACCAATGAGGGCATTGCCACCGATACATACACCATAGTTTTGAATTCACAGCCCACCTCGACCGTTCAGATACTCATCTCGCCTGATTCTTCATCCCTAGTCTCTCCATCTACCATTAATTTTACTCCGGCCAATTGGAGCACTCCTGTGACGGTTACGGTAACTGCTGTCGTGAGAAACCAGGGAGGCCATCTCAGCACCATTACCCATACGGCCTCAAGCATTGTGGCGGGCTACAGGAACGTCACAATAGCTTCCGTGACCAATTCCATAACTGCAAGGACGGTTGGCGCAGGGGGAGGAGGGGGTGGAGGAGGATTGCCTCCGGTTATAACCCATTACGAATCAGGAACTAGTGACCCCAACCGCGCGGCTAATCTCGCCAACCTGAATTCCATAGGTTTGCCAGTCAACTCTCTGGTCAAACTGCCGGATGATGGCAACGGTGCCACCCAAGAGGACAGCGCTGTCTATTACATCGGTTCTGATGGCAAGCGCCATGCTTTCCCCAACTCCAAGATCTACTTCACCTGGTATTCCGACTTCTCAGGCGTCAGGATCATCACAGCCGACCAACTGGCCAGCATCCCGCTGGGCACCAATGTCCGTTACAAGCCAGGTTCACGCATGGTCAAGTTCACCACAGACCTCAAGGTCTATGCCGTGGATGCCAATGGCGTCTTACGCTGGGTTAAAACTGAGGCCGTTGCCAAAGCCCTGTATGGTGACAACTGGAACACGTTTATTGATGACCTGTCCGATGCTTTCTTCAGCAACTATTCATTCGGATCTGACATCAACTCCGCCGCTGACTTCAATGTGAGCACTACCATGGGCTTGGAAGCGACGATCAGTGATAACCTTGTGAAGAAGGCAAGCTCGTAATTCAGAATCAATTTAAAAGACGCCCTTCGAGGGCGTCTTTATTTTCTCGCATGCATTGCGTCCAGGAATCTAATCACAGTTTCATAATAATCTTGGATGCCCTTGATGCTGACCCATTCGTTTTTGCCATGATGCCCATCGCCGTCCGGCTGGCAGATGATGACCGGGATTTTTCGTTCTGAAAAAAATCGCGCATCCGATGAACCATAATCAACCGTAATCTCCGGTTCGCGTCCTTGGTCACGCACGCTTTGCATGAAGAGTTGGACATATGGATTGTCCAATGGCGTAAAGGTCATATTGGCAGTAACTACTTTTTCAGCCATGACACCATCTGGCAAGGATTTTTTTAGGCGTTCCATTATTTCGTTTTCAGATTCGTGTTCAGTAAAACGGATATCGCAGCGTGCAGTGGCCGATTCCGGCACTTGGTTCGTGTGGCTGCCGCCTTGGATCTGGCCGAGGTTGCAAGTAGCCGTCCAATGGTCATGTTTATGGTCTTCCAAAGAGGCGAAGAGCGCCTGGACTTGGTCGATCGCCTTAATCAATTTATGGATAGCGTTCTCCCCTTGCCAAGGAACGGAACCGTGAGCCCCTTTGCCTTTGGCTTTTAGCTCGACCCAAAGTACACCTTTGGCCTTTTGGACAATGCGGTGGGCAGCTTTTCCTCCATCAGGCAAGACTGCGACCTGGCAGGAATAACCTTGTTCCAAAATAGCTTGAGTACCGTGGAATCCGCCACTCTCCTCATCGCTTGTCAGTATCAGCCCGACATCTTGGTTTTTAGTTGTTGCCTCCTTTATGGCCGCGACCAAAACAGCCACCCCGCTTTTCATGTCCAAAGCCCCGCGCCCGTAAAGTTTATCGCCATCAATTCTCGGTTTAAATTGTTCATCATCACCCTCCACTATATCAATGTGGCCGCAAAGCATAATCTTGGGGGATTTGGTGTTTTTTGTGGCCACCAAGGCCGGATGACCTTCAAAATCCAGACGTTTAATGTCCAGACCAGTATCTTTTAAGGAGACTTGTACCAAATCCAAACATTTTACAATCTGGTCGAGACGGTTATCGGTTGAACGGCAGCTGATTAGGTCCTGCGTCAAAGACAGGATTGGTTTTAGGTCAGTCATAAATTACATCAAGCCATAGCTTAGCGCAGGTTTCTTGCCCTTGGAAGGCCTTGACTGTTTACGAGATGATCTTGTGCCCTTTGGGGGTCAGCCCTTGCCCATCTAGGCATCTCAATGTAGACTATCGGGGTTATAATAAGCTATATCCTATGGATAAGCAGAAACAGGAGCATCTCAAAGATTTGCTCATAAAAGAGAAAGAACGCATCGAGCAAGAGCTTGCGGCTTTGGGGTCGAAAAACCCAAACGCCCCTGACGCAGAATACCCTGAGTCAGGCAGCAACTCGGAAGATGACAACGCGGCCGAAGTCACGGAGTTCGTTGACATGCTTTCAGTTGAGGCCCGCTTGGAGGCAGAACTTAAAGATGTTGAAAAAGCCTTGGTCGCTGTCGAGAAGGGAACTTATGGAATCTGCAAATATTGCGGAAAAGAAATTGATGAAAAGCGTTTGGAAGCTCGTCCGGCATCTTCAAGTTGTATCGCTTGCAAAAAAGTACTTACCCAGGAGATGTGAGGTCAAAGACACTGACAGTCATTTTTGGATTGTTGGTGGGTGTGGGAGCATTTTTGGTTGATCGTCTGGCCAAGAGGGCAGTCGTGGATGGCTTGTTGCATCCCGGCCAAGTTTTTTTTCCTTGGATCCAAATTACCTCTCACCATAATTTTGGGTTATTGGGCAACCTGCCCCTGCCCACAATCCTGATATTAGTTTTGAGTTTTTTGGCATTGGTCTTATTAAGCTACGGCCTGTTTGATGCCCTAAAGCAAGGTTACAAATTGGATTTTTTGGCGCTCAGCCTGGTGTTGGGTGGCGCTTTGGGAAATCTCTATGATCGTTTGGCCTATGGTTTTGTTTTTGACTGGCTGATGTTTTTCAATACATCCATTATCAATGTCGCTGACGCAGCAATTACCTTGGGCTTGGCAGTTTATATTGTCAGGCACTTTCTTGTCTGTGGATTGTCATCACCGGCTAACAAAAAGGAAGAGGTAAATTAGCCTCGTAAAACATTTTTCGCAATCAGCTGTCAAAATGTTTGCCGGCTTTTTTAGTATATGGCACGGGTATATTCATGAATCCCATTCCGACAGCCGCCATCATCGGTTTGGATGCCCATACGGTTTCTGTCGAGGCTGACATCTCGTTCGGCCTTCCGGCTTTTATGGTTGTCGGCCTGCCTGATACTGCCGTGCAAGAGGCGCGCGAGCGGGTCAGGAGCGCCATGAAACGCAGCAAGCTGCATTTTCCGCCAACCAAAGTTACCATCAACTTGGCACCGGCCGATGTGCGCAAAGGAGGGTCGGGTTATGATTTGCCATTGGCGATTTCCCTTTTGGCAGCCTCAGATGATCTTGAAGAACCTAAAGACGGCTGGCCAATCATGGTGGGGGAATTGTCTTTGGATGGCAGCTTAAGGCCGGTGCACGGTGCGCTTTCGATTTCGCTTTTTGCGCAGCGGACAAATAATCATGAATTGATCGTGCCAATGGAAAATGCGCGCGAAGCAGCCTTGGTAAAGGGAGTTAAAGTTTTCGCCGCACAATCGCTCAGGCAGGTTGTTGATCATCTCTCGGGTACGCAACGCATGGAGCAATATCCTACGGTTAATATTGAATCTGAATTGCAGACTGCCCGCGCCTTGGATTTTTGTGAAATTAAAGGCCAAAACCAGGCAAAGCGGGCTTTAGAAATTGCGGCTGCCGGCGGCCACAATATCCTGCTTTCCGGCCCGCCTGGTTCTGGCAAGACCATGTTGGCGCGTGCTTTGCCCGGCATTATGCCGACTCTGGCGCGTGATGAAGCTCTGGAAGTGACGCGCATCCATTCAGTAGCCGGCGTTTTGCCGCGCGACAGCCTTTGCCTGACGCGCCCTTTTCGTGCGCCGCACCATACAGCCAGTGGTGCAGCTTTAGTGGGTGGCGGCACAATCCCGCGTCCGGGAGAAATATCTTTGGCTCATCGCGGAGTATTATTTTTGGATGAGTTTCCTGAATTTACGCGCCAAGTTTTGGAGAATTTAAGGCAACCCCTGGAAGATGGTTTCGTTTCTGTTTGCCGCGCTTCCGGCACGGTTACTTTCCCGGCTCGCTTCACTTTGGTAGCGGCCATGAATCCTTGCCCATGCGGTTATGCCTCTGACCCGGAACGGGCCTGCACCTGCACTACCCAACAGACACTGCGTTATGCCAAACGGCTAAGCGGTCCAATTCTTGATCGTATAGATTTGAAAATCTCGGTACCGCGCGTGCCAACAGTTGATTTGGTCAAGATTGAGCCCGGAGAAACCACAACCAGTATCCGCGTCAGAGTCCAGGCAGCGCGCGACCGCCAGACTTTACGGTCCTCTCGCATCGGAGCTTTGAATAACGCTGAGTTGAGGAGTGACCAGATCCGCAAATATCTCAAGCAGGAACCGGATGCCCAGGCGTTGTTGCGCCAGGCGGCCGATCGTTTCCACCTTTCTGCTCGGGCTTACTTTCGTTTACTGCGAGTGGCACAAACCATAGCTGATCTTGATGGTGCGGAGTCTATCCAGGCGGCTCATGTGGCCGAAGCCATGCAATATAGGCAACAAAACGAGCAAACATAAAAGTCCTTTCGACAACCTAAGCCTAAAAATGAGCGCGCAACTTATCAGAAATTATTATTTGTTAATTTTTAATGTTAATTCTGTTATGTATCAATCATTCCGTGATTTGGTTGTGTGGCAACAAAGTTTTGATTTTGCCAAAAGCGTATATTCACTGACCAAAACCTTGCCCAACGAAGATCGCTATGGCGTAGCCTCGCACCTTTGTCGGGCTGCAGTTTCCATGCCGGCTCGCATAGCCGAAGGCCAACGCCGCTTTGGCAAAACGGACTTCGTCAAAAATTTAAATTATGCCAACGGCAACTCAGCCGAATGCGAAACTTATCTGCTTTTGTTGCAGGAATTGTTTCCCAAACAGGCTGAAGAGATACAAAAATTAAAGGAAGCTAACTCATTAATCCAAAAGTTGCTTTCCGGTTTGGTTTATTCCATTGAGCATCCAAAAAATAAGGAACGGACGCTTGAGAAGGCAACCAAGCCCGAGACAGAACCGGTCATGGTTCCGGTTGCTGCCTAAGGTAATTTCTGCGCGCTCATTTTTGGGCTTAGGTTAGGGGAGATATGTCTTCCTTGTTAAATAGTGGACATAATGGGGGATAATTTCGTTGACAGGACAGCCTCACTTTGTTAGTTTGGAAGTCCTTAGAAGGCAAAGTAACATAGTAAAAATTAGCTAAATAGAGGCTTTTTTTAGCCAAAAAATACAACTAAGAGCAAATTTTGGCTAGAATACGCGTCTTTACCTAAGAACAATATACCCAATACTCCATCACCATTTTGGACAGCAGTCGGCATCAAGATTTTCCGTGCCATTCGTGCTTTGAAAAAAGGTACTGAGTATTTTTTTGTTAGCCTGGTCTGGCCGGTAATCAGGCCCGTCGGACGGTTGTTGCTGAAGATCCTGATCTTGCCAATCTATCGTTTACTATTGCTGACTAAATTTCGCATCCAACGTTTAGCCTTGCCGGCCCGCGGCTTTGTTTTGTTTTTCGTGACTAATCGTTATCTTTTTCATGTGGCTATCGTAGCTGCATCAATTGTCACGATTTGGATGAATATCCAAACCCGCCAGGTGTTGGCGCAAGATATCGGCAAACATAGTTTGTTGTATTCGCTCATGACACAAGGCGAATCGGAAATCATGACCGAACAGACTTTGGCGGAAAACACCAAGCCCGGCGAGAACCGTTTTAGCCAAGGCACCATCCAGGCTATACCGCATATTGACTTTGATTACCGGACGGCTGATGAGCAGCCTGACCAAAATTTATCTTTTATTATCCCGGGCACATTAGTTGTGCCGCCAGTTGACCACGTAGCTCAAGAACTTAACGGCATCAAACCAGCCCGCCAAGGTGTTGAAACATATGTCGTCAAGGAAGGGGATACGCTGGGCAGCATAGCCCGCGATTATAATGTTAATGTCGGAACCATCCTTTGGGCCAACAATTTAACGGAAAGGCAATATATCCGGCCAGGTGATTCGCTTAAGATTTTGCCTGTTTCAGGCGTGTTGGCCACAGTTCGCAAAGGAGATACTTTGGGCAGCCTAGCCAATCGCTACGGTGGTGATGCTGATGAGATAACGCGCCAGAACAATTTGGTTGATGGCCAGGTGCGGATTGGCATGGAACTTGTCATCCCAGGAGGCGAACCGGCTGCCATTGAGCAGACCAGGATCATTGCCGTCAGCCAACAGAAGTATTCTGTGGCAACTCGCGATCGTTTGAGTGAGCCGGGGGCAGGTCAAGACGAGGAAGCTGCGTCAGAAGCCTCTAATCCGGTATCTAAACCTTCGGATGCTGCTGAAAAGCCCAACAGTCCAAAAACCAAACTCCTCTGGCCGACGTCTGGCCATGTGATCACCCAATACTATGGATGGCGCCACACTGGTTTGGATATTGACGGTGATTTCACATCCCCGCTTTATGCAGCAAATGACGGCGTGGTCTCTAAGGCCGGTTGGAATAGCGGCGGATACGGCCTGATGATTCTGATCAACCATCCCAATGGCATGATGACGCGTTATGGCCATGCCTCAAAATTGTATGTTAAACCTGGTGACACGGTGCACCGTGGACAGGTTATAGCCATGATGGGTTCAACTGGCCGCTCAACCGGTTCGCACTTGCACTTCGAAGTCTACGTCAATGGCACCCGGGCCAACCCCTTGCCTTACATCAGATAAAACTGACAACTTACAGGAGTTAATTGAGATAGCTCTTGTTTGTAATTCGGGAAGTATTATAGCTTGACGCTCAGCTAGCTTTTAGTTAAACTCAGCAAACTATGGAACCAATTATCAACCAACTTCCGGGTTCAAAAGTAGAACTCAAATTTACCGTTAGTGTCCAAGAGGCCCAGCCTTATATTGAACAAGCGGTCGAGGGGATTAGCGCTAATAAACAAATAGCGGGTTTTAGGCCGGGCAAAGCGCCTTATGCCGAGATCAAGAAGGCGGTCGGCGAGATGGCTATTTGGGAGTTTGCTTTGGAGCATGTAGTCAAAGCCTGGTATGTCAAAACGGTCTTGCAACAAGGCTTGGAGACTATTGGTTCTCCGGAAATTGCCGTTGACCAGCTAACGCCAGGATCTGACCTGAAGTTCACCTGTACGGTAGCTGTCATGCCCAAGCTGCAAAAAGCCGAAGAAGTCACCGAACCAATTGTTGAAGTCAAAGTCAAAGAAGTCAAAGACTCGGAAGTTGATCAAGCTATTGATGACTTGCGCAAGATGCGGCACCAAGAGATCTTGACCGAGCAACAAGCCACTAAAGACCACATGGTAATCATTGATTTGGAAATGAAGAAGGACAACGTGATCCTTGAGGGCGGAACGGCCAAGGATTACAGGGTTTATTTGGCGGAAGAGCACTACATCCCGAATTTTTCAGAGAAGCTTATCGGCCTTAAGAAAGGCGAACAAAAAACCTTTGTCTTACAGTTTCCCAAAGACCATTACCAGAAAATGTATGCTGGCAAGGATATTGATTTCGACGTGAAGGTCAAAGATGTCTACGAGATAAAATTGCCAGAGGTCAATGATGAGTTTGCCAAGAGCCTGGGCATTGAAAGCGTCCAAGTCCTGCGCGACATACTGAAGAAAAACATAACTTCGGAAAACGAGCGCCAGGCCATGGAAAAAGCTGAGATTGAATTGCTCGAGACTGTTGTCAGCAAGTCGTCTTTTACGGAAACACCGGAAATTTTGATTAAAGAGGAAGCGCGGCGCATGGTCGAGGAATTGAAACGGGATATCGAAAGCCGCGGAGGTAAAATGGAAGATTATTTGGCCAGCTTGAAAAAGTCTGTTGACCAGATGCGTTTGGAGTTTATTCCCCAAGCCATCAAGCGTGTACAAACTTCGGTCTATGTCAGGCATGTAGCCAAGGAGAACAAGCTGGACGTGACTGATGCCGAGTTGGATTTGGAAATCGATAGGCTTTTGGATGTCGCCAAAGACCAGGATAAGGATGTGCGCGACCAAATTGCCTCGCCTGAATACCGCGATTATGTGCGTACTGTCATGCGCAACCGCAAAGCTTTGGAGTTTTTAAAGGAAAAAGGCATCAAGGATTACAAGCAGATGCAAGACAAGTTTGCTAAGGAAGAAAAGGAAGCCGCTGAAAAGCACGGCCATGTGCACGGCCCGGACTGCCATCATGAATAAATATCAAGGCGAGGAAGAATCAAAAGTCGGCAAGGATGTGACGGCAGCGGATTTTGAGAACATCAGTCAGCTTTATGAAGAGCAGTTGGAGTTGCCATCAGCCAAACCGACTAAACAGATTTTGCTTTGTCCGGTTGGCCTGGTCGGGTCTGGTAAGACAACGGTTGTCAAACCCCTGAGCAAGGCTTTATCGCTACTCAGGATTTCAACTGACGAGATAAGGAAGATCTTAAAAGAAAACGGGTTTAATTATGTTCGCACGCGAGAAATCGCCAAGAATTTGATTGGCAAATATTTGAAACTAGGTCATGGCGTAGCTATTGATGCGGATTGTGCTGGTTCCTCATATGAGTTGATTAATGAAATCAGCCAAAACCCTCAGATCAAAGTCATCTGGATCCATATCAACCCGCCTGAATCTTTTATCCTAAATAAATTGCGTAATTATAAGCATACTTGGCTATTTAAAAATGCGGACGATGCTATCTATTGTTATCAGGAACGCAAACCACTGCATGAACATTTGGATATGCCTTTTCTTTATACATTTGATACGTCGCGGGATGATTTGGATAAGCAGATTGAAGAGGCGATAAAACTTATTCAAACGATATAAAAAATACCGCTCGGTGAGGCCGGGCGGCTAGTTGAGGCGAGCGAGGGCGCCGCTAAACTCGTGTTCTTTATGGGTGAACAACTTCCACTTCCTCGGCCAATCGATAATTCGGTCAACCGCCGGGCTGATTCGCATGCGTGAGAGTACGCTGGTTATCCCGAAGGCAAGCGCAAGGGCGTAGATGATCTCAGGGATCTCAGGCAGGTCGTGGCACCATTTGCGATAGTAGGGCACGCAGACCAGCATCCCCAGGCACTGAATAGTTGTCTTGATCTTACCGAAGATCGTGGCTTGGGACTTGCGGATCAGCCGTATGCCGACTGTGCGCAGCACTGCCTTTCGCCAACTGGGGGCTGTCCTCTTGGATTGCTTGTAGAACCTGGCGCCGATGCCGAACGGATAGCGCAGCAGTGTCCCGAAGACCTCAAAGACAACGATGGCTATCACAGTGTAGATGGAGATGATGCCGGCTATGCCGAAAAAGGTGATGACCGGCAAACACTTGCTCTTGTCGGCAAACGGATCAGCTACCTTGCCCAGCTTCTTGGAAAGGGCGGTGCGAAAAATGCCCTCTTCCTTCATGGCAGTGGCCATCTTTCCATCCACCACATCCAAGACGCCGCCGATCCCGCTCAAGATTGTCAGGCCATAGAGGTCATGCGTGATGTAGAAGTAGGCAAGACCTACATACCAGAAGTAGAACCCCCAGAAGGTGATCCAGTTCGGGTTCAGGCCAGGTATCTGGCCGATGCGGGCCAACTGCTTTTTGGGGATGAAGAGCAGGGCCATGCCCACGCCTAGGGCAGAGGTAGTGGTCAGGGACATCTCGAGTTGCCAAGGGATGGGCTTGCCAAGAGCGTGGAGCAGGATGCCCGTAGCCAGGGTGAGCACCAGGCTTAGGATGATTTTCAGTTGCCAAGACAAAAGCGGTTTTTTCGCGACGCTTTCCACGGAACACCTCCCTGAAAACGCGGTTGTTCAAAATGTCCAAACAGCTGCCATGTTGTAGCAGGCAGAAAGAATAAAATCAATGGTCAGGCGATCCTTGCCAAAAGCCCTTAAGTGCGATATAAATACCGGCGCCATGGTGGCCATAGTTTAACGGTAGAACAGCGGGTTGTGGTCCCGCTGGCGAGGGTTCAACTCCCTCTGGTCACCCCACGAAAAAGCGACTCTGAAAGGAGTCGTTTTTTCGTTACTCGCAGAGCATGGGCTGTTGTCTCGACGCCCTATCCTCATTAGCCGTATAATATGGGCAGTATGAACCCTTTTGGGAAAACAGAATCAAATGATGACCCCAGGAGCGTACCAGAATCGGAGTTGCAGTTAGAATTCGTGCGGTCTTCGGGCAAAGGCGGGCAAAACGTCAATAAAGTTTCGACTAAGGCTCAGTTGCATTGGAATTTGGAGCAATCAGCTACTTTTTCGCCAGAAGAAAAAGATTTGATCCATGCCTATTTGGTTAACCGTATTAATGATGAAGGCGAAGTTTTTTTGACATCCCAAGAAACGCGTTCCCAAGATCAGAATAGGGCCTTGGTCATAGAATCGCTCAACCGCTTAGTCACCGAAGCCCTGACACCGCGGACCAAGCGCGTTGCCACTAAGCCCACCTTTGCATCGCGCGAACGCAGGCTTGAGACCAAGAAGCATCAGGCTGAGAAAAAGCGTTTAAGAAAAATCGAAGATTGATTTAATGTTACAAATTTATGCAGTCATTTGATAAAGTCACAAATCCGTTTTTGGAGAACAAACCGACGGCTGCCCAGTTGCGGGATGATTATCAAAGCATGATGACTACCGCTGACAGGGAATTCAAGAAAGTCGAGTCTTTGGCCCATGCCACAGATTCGAGGATTGTGCAGGCATGGCAACAACGGCGTGAGGAAAAAGCAATCAAAGCCGCGCAGCTTATTATTGAGCAGGTAGGCAAAATGGAGGTTGCTGATTTACGCGAAGCTGTCGCGCCAGAAGATTTGAAGGAGGTGCTTTTGCGTGGAGGCGCTGGCGTGGAGGCTTTAATAATGATCGGCGAAGGCAAGGAAGAGATTCAAAAAGTCGTAGAAGAGCGACAGCGACAAATCGCGGAAATCCAAAAGGCAGTCGATTCATTTGAAGGGAGCAGCGTTCAAACGATTTTGGGCCGTCTGCTAATGAAGTTGAAAGAGGCAGAGGCTAAGTTGGCCACTTATGAAAGAAAAGAAGCTTTGACCAGGGATCAGGCAAGGGAATATGCCTTAACCCGGATGAAATTTTCTGAACAACTAATGAATGCCCTTTCGGCCAGCGAGCAATATAAAGAAGAGGCAGCCAGACAAAAGAAAAAGAAAGAAAAGGGCCAGACATAATACCGTCCAAATTGAACTAAATCTTGGGATATTTTAGTATATACAAGGTGAGCTCCTTGTTGCGGATGCGGCAATGGGCAGTTATGAAACGAATTTTGGCTAAGCATAAGATGGTTTGGACCCAAAAGGGGTTCGTCCTTTCGGTTTTATTTAGCCTCTTGCTTTTAGCCTTAAGCTTTGGGGTCAATTATGTGACCGGGACATACGCCAGCCGGAGCGCCAGCAACTCGGTGACGGATATACTTTTAGACCACTTACCGGTCATGGATGTTGACTTCATCTTTATCCAAGGCTTTGCTTTTTTCGTTTTATTTGTTTTTGGGTTGATGTTGTATGAGCCGAAGAGCATGCCATTTGTTTTGAAAAGCCTGGCTCTGTTTATTTTTGTCAGGGCCATGTTCATGTCGCTAACCCACATAGGACCATTCCCTGAGCAGGCGCCAATGGAATCTTATCGCATTGTTAACCTTGTCAATTTTACGGGAGACCTATTTTTCTCAGGGCATACCGGCGGCCCGTTCTTATTGGCTTTGATTTTTTGGCGCCAAAAATATGTTCGCCTGGCATTTCTTATCATGTGCGGCTTGTTTGCCGTGGCCGTGCTTTTGGGCCACTACCATTATTCGATAGACGTTTTTGCCGCTTTTTTCATTACCTATACCATCTACCAGATAGCCATAAAATTTTTCTCTAAGGATTATAAGCTGTTTTTGTCTGAAAATATTTAAAAAAGACGCGTTATCCCCTTGACTGGATGCCAAGTTTGTGGGACGTAGTATTAAGTATGCTCGAATTATTGAAAAAGCATTTTGGATACGAAATTTTCCGTCCCTTGCAGGCCGAAATAGTGGAACACTGTCTGGCAGGCAAGGATGCGCTGGTGTTGATGCCGACTGGCGGAGGAAAATCCTTGTGCTACCAACTGCCGGCCCTTAAGTTTTCCGGGCTGACAGTCGTGATTTCGCCTTTGATTTCACTCATGAAGGATCAGGTGGATGCCTTGCGTGCCAATGGCATCCCTGCGGCCTTCATGAACAGCTCACAAACTCCACTTGAGAACAGGAATGTCGAGGAGGCTGCCAGATGCGGGGAGTTGAAGCTGCTTTATCTTGCGCCTGAGCGCCTAGCCATGCCGCATGGACTCAGTTTTTTGCAAAGTTTGCCGATCAGCCTTTTTGCCATTGACGAGGCACACTGTATTTCCGAATGGGGGCATGATTTCAGGCCAGAATACCGCAACTTGATTGTCTTGCGTGGGAGTTTCCCTCGAGTGCCGTTTCTGGCGCTTACAGCCACGGCTAACGCGCGCGTGCAGGAGGACATCGTCTCGCAACTCAAAATGGGCAACGGCCGCGTCTTCCGTTCCAGTTTCGATCGACCCAATTTGACGTACCGTGTTTTGCCCAAAAAGCGTTCGTTCGATAGGTTGGTGCAGGAAGTTCGCCAGCGGCCAGGGCAATCCGTCATTGTCTACTGCTTTTCGCGCAAGAGGACGGAAAAAGTCGCGGCGGATTTACATGCCAATGGCATCAAGACCGCGGCTTATCATGCGGGCTTAACTACTGATCAGCGAACTCGCGTCCAGGACGCTTTTATCCGCGACCAAGTGCCCGTTATTTGCGCCACCATTGCTTTTGGTATGGGCATTGACAAGCCCGACATCCGCCTGGTCGCGCACATGGACCTGCCCAAGTCGGTCGAAGGCTACTATCAAGAGACGGGTCGCGCCGGACGAGACGGTCTGCCGAGCGAATGCTTGTTATTTTATTCTGCCGGTGACCGTTTTCTGCATAATTATTTCATCAAACAAATGCAAGACGTTGCGGAGCAGGCGCGCGCCCGTCGCCAATTGGAAGAAATTTGCAGGTATGGCGAGCAAGGCGGTTGCCGCCGTGTTTTTCTGCTTAAATATTTTGGCGAACAATATGGCAAGGCCAATTGCGGGGCTTGCGACATCTGCCTGCCGCACGAAGAGCCCGAGCCTTCAATTCGAGAGCTGGAGTTTGATCGCGAACTTTTTGAAAAACTCCGGGCCGTGCGTCGGGCCTTGGCTGATAAGCTCGCCGTCCCGCCTTATATCATTTTTGGCGACAGGACCTTGCAGGACATGGCGCGGTGGTATCCGCAAACTCAGGAAAACATGGCAAAGATTTTTGGCATGAGTCAGGGCAAGCTGGAACAATATAGTAATGAATTCCTTGCAGCCATCCGCTTATATACTCAGCCCAAGGGTCTTAAGGAACTGGAAATCCCACAAACAGCATTTAAGGCGTCCAAACCCGCGGCACGAGCTTTAACCTCGACCCTGCTCACCACTATCAACCTTTTTCAGAAAAAGATGTCACTGGAAAAGATCGCCGAGGCGCGGAACGTAAAAGTCAGCCGCATCGTCTATCATCTGGAAAAAGCGCTTGAGCAGGGCGTCAAACTGGATGCGTCCCACATGGTTTTCCCGGCTGATCGTCTCAATCGCATTGAGCAAGCTTTTGACAGCGCCGGCAGCGATCTCTTGACGCCTGCCCGCGAAGCGTTAGGCGATTCGTATACCTACGATGAAATCCGTTTGGCGCGCTTGATATTGAAAGCGCGGTAACCGTATGATTAATTTTATTGACAGGCCGGGGGTCCTTGATTATAATCCAATTATAATCAAGATCAACCCTATGCAACGCAAGATCATAAAAATTGGCAGTTCGGCTGCCGTCATCGTACCTAAGGAAGTCTTACGCGACCACAAGCTTAAAGTGGGAGATTTTGTGAACGTCACTTTATCTAAAGGGACAGAAGGCGCGGAACCGATTAAGCTTGATCCGCGGATTATACAGTGGACAGATAAATTTATCGAAGAATACCGTCCCATGCTTAAGAAGTTGGCCAAGTCATGACTGTGCGTTACCTGACTGCCGAAGAGATGGCAGCCATTCAACAAATGCTCTTGGAAGAAACTGGCGGAGCAAAAGGCATCCGTGATTTTGGCTTACTTTTCTCTTTGGCCGAAAAACCAAAAACCTCATTCGGAGGGTCTGAATTGTATCCTGGCATTTTCATGAAAGCCGCTGTCCTGCTCGAGGCATTGGTTAATTACCATGTGTTTGCTGATGGCAATAAAAGGACGGCCTTTATCTCCGCAGCAATATTTTTACGGGTTAACGGTTATTATTTGAGGGTTAAAGAGAGCCAGGGCTTGAATTTTATGTTAGCCGTTGCCAATAAAAGAAAAAAATTACCTGATATAGCGCATTGGCTTAAAACATATAGTGTCAAAACCTGACCATCACCTTTGCCTATTAGACTAGGCGCATATTGTGTTTTGGTTGGCAAAAGTGTAAATTGGCATCGTATGAATATCAGAAATTTCAAAGAGTTATCCAAGTCAGACGTTAACGTAGCCGGTGGCAAGGGCGCCTCACTGGGTGAAATGACCCAAGCGGGTATTCCTGTCCCACCGGGTTTTGTTATCTTAGCCCCTGCTTTTGATGAGTTTTTGGCGGCCACTGACCTGACGCAAGAGGTCGAGGCACAGCTTGATAAGGTTAATTATGAGGATGTTTCGTCAGTCGAACGTACCTCGCGCGTGCTGCACGACCTGATCCGCGATGCCAAGTTTCCCGAGGAACTGGAAAAGGACATCTTAACTCAATTTAAAGAATTGGGAGCTGAGTTTGTGGCTGTCCGTTCTTCTGCCACAGCCGAGGATTCGTCAGTCGCCAGTTGGGCAGGGGAACTCGAAAGCTATCTCAACACCACAGAAGCGACGCTTTTTGATAACGTCAAAAAATGTTGGGCGTCTTTATTCACTCCGCGGGCCATCGTATATCGCAATGAGAAGGGTATGCGCAACACGCACGTCTCGGTGGCGGTAGTTGTCCAAAAGATGGTGCAATCAGAAGTGGCCGGCATCTGTTTTACAGTCCATCCAGTGACCAAGGATACTAACCAGATGATTATCGAAGCTTGTTGGGGTTTGGGAGAATATATCGTAGGCGGTATTGTCACACCCGATTCATACGTCATCGACAAACGCGATGGCACATTTATCGACGTTAACATCGCAGAGCAGGAAATAATGCTCGTGCGCGGCAAAGAGGGGAATGACAAGGTTGACGTTCCGGCTGATAAGAAAGAAAAACAAAAGATCGATGGCTCACAAATCACCAAACTGGCTGAGATTTGCACTAACATCGAAAAACATTATGGTTTCCCTTGCGACATTGAATGGGGCATGGAAAAAGATGCGTTCTATATCGTCCAGAGCCGGCCGATAACGACTTTATGAGCAAAATTAATTTCCAGGGACAAGAATACAGGTTGTTCTTCAGCAACCAACTGCCGCCTTTGGTGGCTTTGAATTACGCTGATGAATTGTTTTTTAAGAATTTTGAACGACTTTGCGGAGCGCGTTACCGTATTTTGTCTATCATCCGTCAGGGTTGGCAACATAAATACGGTTTGGTTGTTGATATCAAGGAATTAACCAAAGTTTTTGCAGCTAAAGTTAGTGATACGGGTTGGAGTGAAAGTATTTTGGATGAATATGAATCCAGAGCCACGGCTTTGAGGCAAGATTTAGAGTATTTGCAACATCTGAATTTTGTGGCCATGCAAGATAACGAGTTGGCGGAACACATCAAAAAAGTGCGTATCGGATCTGCTGCTTTGGATGCCATGAGCAACATGTTGCATTTGTTCAGCTCTTTAGTAGGCGATGGCTTCCTGCCCTTGCTCCAGAACTATTCGGATGATAGTTACGTCATAAATCAAAATTTTATTTATTATACTCAGCCGCTGAAAGAGAGTCGGTTCGCTAAATTGGTGCTTAAGGATTTGGATCAGGCCTTTGATCTTAATCCAAGTGATTTGAACTTCAGTCGCATCTTGCGACTTGGCGCCTATATCAAAGACGATGTCTCGGTTTTGCTCGACTCGCGTGGTGAACTAATGACTGGCTTGTTTGACCAGATCGCCGCCCGGTTGAACGTGGGTAAAGAAGACCTGCAATACTTGCAGATTACTGAAATAGAGAAAATGCTGATTGCGCATCAAGCCGATCCAAATTTGATCAGTCAAAGACGCAAGCTGACTGTGCTTTTTTATCCTGAGAAGCAACTGGTTGTGCGTCAAGGACAAAATGCCGAGATGTTTCTAAATGATGGGGGTTATCAAGAGGTTACCGAACGTGCCACGGGTGATGTCTTGTACGGCCAGCCAGCTTCTTTGGGCAAAGCCAAGGGTAAGGTAGTGGTTGCCGAGAACAGCCATGATGCTTTCGAAAAAATGATTGAAGGCGCGATTTTAGTTGCGCCTTATACAGCCGTGGAGTATGTGCCTTCCATGAAGAAAGCCGCGGCTATAGTGACCGAAACCGGCGGCATTACGTCCCATGCCGCCATCGTGAGTCGAGAATTAGGCAAGCCATGCGTCATCGGAGTAGAGAATGTAATGGCGTCGTTGCATGACGGGGATGAGGTGGAAGTGGATGCTGACAAGGGGATTGTGAGGATAATAAAGCGAGCAAGTTAATATGGTGGGCGGAAGACATTTCTTTGCCAAAAACCAATCGCGTGATTGCTGCTTGCCTTTGGTCGAGGCCTGGTATTATGGAAACGCTAAAGGTATAGCCAAGGTAACCAAACTGCCCTTTTTTGAGAATCAATTGTTTTACATTTTCGCAAACACTAATGGCCTCGTTACCTCTTATATTGATATATCTGTTCTAGGCGAGGGGACAAAGGTTCTACGTGATTTCCTGATAAAAGATAGCAACTTCATAAAAAAGTTGTTCGCTGAGTATGATGGTTATCTTGTCCATTTGAGGAATGCCTGGAAGAAAGAATATTTGGAGACAGAGCAGGAGTTGTTTGAGTTTTTGGAAACCATAAAGCAATCATGGGTTTATACGGCATTGGCTTATTACATCCCTATCATACCGGGTCTGGCTTCCGAAGATGTTGACCTGGCCAATCGATATCGAACTGAAAATGACATGTATCTTGATGCCAGCGACAATGTCTTACGCGCGACTATTCGGCACCTCTTCCCTCTGGCAGCTGGCTTGGAAAAATACCTTTTGATTAATGAAATAATCGAAAATAGACTTCCTAAACATGACGAGCTAGAGAAGCGCAGACAGCACTATGTTTATACGGATTTTCAACTCTTCACAGACAAGACGCTGGATGATCTAGCCACTCAATATTCATTCGAGATTGAAAAGGAGGAAATCCCACCAATTGAAATTTCAAATTTTAAGGGTGAAACAGCCAGTCCTGGAATGGCTAGGGGGAAAGTCAGGATCCTTTTGCTCAAAGACCAGCTTAATGATCTAAAAGAAGGTGAAATTTTAGTGACGACCATGACCACACCTGATTTTGTGCCGGCCATGAAAAAAGCCGTTGCCATCGTCACTGACGAAGGCGGGATAACATGTCATGCGGCAATAATCTCGCGTGAAATGAGCAAACCCTGCATCATCGGCACTAAAATCGCCACCAAAGTCTTGCATGACGGGGATGAGGTAGAGGTGGATGCCACAAAGGGAGTAGTTAAGATAATAAAGCGAGCATAAAAATATGGGAGTTAAGTATGGGAGAGAATTTTCACGTAACTACTCGTTGTTTCAGGTTGTAGCCTATACCGAGTTCAGTTTGAAATACCAAGTTAACACCGGACATCCGCTCTTCATATATAAAGGTGAGGGCTTGTCTGAAATATTTTATCAAGAAGGCGGAGTCAATAGAATTTATGAGGAGTTCGGCAAAATTGCCAGTAAGCCTGGTTATTTCGATATAGCAGCGGACAATTTTCTAAGAGTGGCGGAAGAGATTAAGCCGTATTTTCTTGGGAAAAGCTTGATTAAAGATGTTGAGGGCCTTAAGCGTCTTTATGAGTTGTATCTGGATTATTGGTATGGAGAATCAGTTATATGGGTAGCGCCTCTGATTGAAAGCTTGTCCCCGGAGATTAAGGCAAGGGGCTTAGCCATCAGGGAGCAGACTCAGGATTTAACTTCTTTGCGCGATGAGATGTTTGACCGGAATTTGAAAGTTTTATTCCCGGAGCTGGGTGAGTTAGTGCATTTTTTATTGCCTAAAAGCGTTTTTGGAGATAAAACCATCAGCGAGTTATCAGAAGAGGCCTCCGGCTTTAGTAAAGGATTTATTTATTTTGGTGGAAACATTTATATTGGTTCTCAAAATGAAGTTCTAAAAAATCTCAACATTGAATTAAAAGAGATTGATTCTAAGGCAAAAATAGATTCTGTTCATGGCCAGTCAGCCTCAAGCGGAGTAGCGAAAGGGCATGTCAAAATAGTTCTGACCAGCAAAGATCTAAACAAAGTCATTGAAGGTGATATATTAGTCAGCCCCATGACCAGGCCGGATTTCTTGCCGGCTATGAAGGTCGCATTAGCTTTTGTCACAGATGAAGGTGGTATCACTTGTCATGCCGCTATCGTCTCACGCGAAATGAACAAGCCCTGCATCATCGGCACTAAGATCGCCAGCAAAGTCCTGCATGATGGGGATGAGGTTGAGGTGGATGCTGACAAGGGGATTGTGAAAATACTGAGCAGAGCTTAGAATGGGCGGGTCTTATGAAACCCGTTATCACATCTTTCCAGCCGTCGCTTACGGAATGGTTCGCGGCCATTGGGGAGGAAGAAGAGTCAAAAGCTTTTCGCGAAGAAGACAGCCACAAGACTGATCGGCTTGAGGTTTTGAGCCAGGAGGCAGGCATTCCTTATGAGAAATTTGAGACTTACTCGGCCAGGGATCTGAGTGATAAGAGTGAAAAGTGGCAAGAAGTGCTGGCAAAACGGGGAGATGAGCTTTGTGCCATTCGTCTTGTGCCTATTAAGCAAGACCTTCCAAAGCTTAGGCAGCGGGGAGTTTCTATCCGCCAATGTTATGAGAATTGGTATTTGAAACAAGATATCAATCCTGATGATTACAAGGTTGAGCTCTGTTCTCATTGTGAAACTCTTCTTTGGTCAAGTATCTTGGTTGTAACTGACGACAAGATTTACGGCGATATTATCCGCGGCATGCATAGCCAGCTCACGCATGGCGATACGACTGAGGAATTGATGCAGTTTGAATTTGATTTTAAAGATTGGAAGTGGTCAAAGTATGATACTGAGGCAGAATCGCAAGTTCGTCGCATGATTGCCTTGTTAAACATTAGCGATCAGGTGATCCAACAAAAGCTCAAAGAGAAGTTAAACAGCGAGTTTTCGCATGATTATTTGAAAGGTTACATGGAATTTACGGTTTGGCCCGGCAATAAAATGCATTTGATCGATTATAATCGTCTTTTACCGAAATATTTGCCATCAGACTGGTCGGTCACTGATTTTTCTCAAGCATCGTCAGGTGAAGTCCGAGGAGCTACTGCCCATCCGGGCATGGTGAAGGGAGCGGTTAGGGTCATCGCCGCACAAGATATTGAGAATGCAGATATTGAGCCCGGTGAGATCTTGGTCTGCGTTAATACGGATGTCAGGTTTTTGCCTTTGATGAGAATAGCCGGAGCCATTGTGACCGATAACGGCGGTGTCTTGAGTCACGCCGCTATTATCAGTCGGGAGCTTAAAAAACCTTGCGTCATCGGCACTAAGAATGCGACGCAGATTTTGAAAGATGGCGATCAAGTTGAGGTTGATGCTACGAATGGTGTTATAATCTTTACATGCCCCTCTCCCAAATCAAATCTGTAGAATTCTGGGCGCGCGAATATCGCCTGCCCTTGTTTTGGCTCACCGACCGAAGGCATTTATCTATGGGAGACGGAGCATTCTTTTTGTATAAGGATTCAGTGGTGCATTGCTACTATATCAATCAAAGGGCTGCTAAGGACAACAAAAGGGGTTGGAGATATTTTTCTAAACCTGATAGCTTCAGAAATTATTTTGCAAAAGCGGAAGAAATAGAGCGGGAAATGCGGCGAACGGAAAAAGTGTTCAAGAACTGTGATTTAAAACTTCTGTCAGATAAGGTATTCAGACAAAAATATGAAGAGCTTCTGACTTTAATTGGCAGATTTAGCGAGGTCTATGTAAGAACCGAAGCAGAAAAGATGAAAAAGTTTGAGGGCATATCTGATTCGGAAATAAAGCGTGCGCTTTTTAAAATCGGCAAGATGCGTTTGAAGCTCAGGAAATCAGTGGAAGCAATTTTTCATGTCTTTTTGGGCAAAGTTTTAAAAGAGATTGTCAGGCGTTTTGGAGTCAAGGCCAATGATTGGTTTTTCTACGACCATCAGGATACTCAAAATTTATTTCGCTATAAATTAGTCAGTCCCAAAGTTATCGCGCAACGACAAAAAGGATATGCCTTGATCAAATTGAATGGTCGGAACGAGCTGTTGGTCGGAAATGATTTTAGAAAAGCTTGGCAGTTAGTGAAGTCCTTGACCCGAGCGAGTAAGAAAGAGTTGCAGGGGCAAACAGCCTATCCGGGAGTAGTCAAAGGCAGAGTTGAACTGATACGACACAACACACGTAGTCTGACGGACAAAGTCAAACGTTTTAAGAAAGGGAACATATTAGTTACGGAGATGACCACGCCCGCGACCATCATTGCCTGCAAAAAAGCTTCGGCCATCATCACTGATGAAGGGGGAGTACTCTGCCACGCGGCTATTATCAGCCGTGAATTCAAGAAACCCTGTATCGTCGGCACTAAACAGGCCACCCAAACTCTGAAAGATGGTGATTTGATCGAAGTTGATGCCACAAGAGGCATCGTTGTTGTTGAGTGATTTTTTTTCTTTCCGCTTTTGCGGCCAAAAGTGGAAAGAAAAAGTTGCCTTAGCCGCTTTTATCATCCATAATAAGAGGACTATGAAATACCTCTCTTTATTGGTAGTCAGCCTGGCTCTTTTTGGTGCCGGTTGCTGGGCTAAGCCCCAAACTCCCGTCGTTCCCGCTAACCAACCAGCTACGACAACTCAAGACCAACAGCTAGCAAATGCCTGGTTGGCTTACCAAAATACTCAAGAAGGTTTTTCGTTTAACTATCCAGCTAATGCCAAAAATGTCACTGCTGCGACTAACGAAACTTACAATGACAAAGTGATTGTCAGTTTTGACTTGGGCCAGACGGTTAATGATCCGGAAGCCAAGTCTGTTCCCGAGACCCGGCTAGATGTCCTTAAGGTCAAAGGTGATCTCAAGACTCAAGAAGGTCAACCAATGATCAACGACGGGTTTTATTATGAGTTTGGCTGGAACCCGCAAGTAGATATTAAAGTCGGACGTAAGACAATCGGGAGATACGAATTAGGCAGAAGTACTTATACTGATGCTGGGGCAGGCAATCTTTACACCACTTACGCCTACACTTATCCGCTAGGCAACAATGAGTTCATCCTTTTCAGGTTCGTAATCCATTCCGTGAATTGCGCCAATTATGAAGGAACAGGTTTTAAGTGCCTGGCTTTCGACGAAGCGAGGGACATCAAGGTCCCGGAACAGATCATGACGACACTTAAACTGAACCAGGCGGCTAAGGTGCCTTATACTTTTACTGATGGAAACATCACTGCCAAGACCAAATATTATGAGATTAAAGTCAGCTATCCGGTCATGACTGGCGGCGAAGCGGCCGTAGCCAAAGTTGCCAACGATAAGATTGAAGGTTTTATTGATGCTGAAGTTGCGCAATTTAAAAAGGATGCCCAAGCGGCCGTGGATTATCCCGGCCCTGGCCCCTGGTACCTGAATTATTATTACAACATTCCTTATAGCAAGAACGGTTTGATCAGTATCGTACTGCAAAAAGAGGAATTTTTGGGTGGCGCTCATCCCAATACCACATATAAGACCTTCTTGTTTAATACGAATAGTTCAAAGTTTTTGGCTTTGTCGGATTTGTTCAAACCAACTTCGGATTATCTGGGAGCTATCGCGACTTACTCAAAAACAGA
>JAQULH010000018.1 GCA_029004215.1 Patescibacteria group bacterium
CTTTGCCAGAAAACCAAAGGGTCAGCTTTTGAATATTTTTCATTCATCTGAAAATCCACTACGCCGGCCAAAGGGCAACCGCTATCAAAACCACTGACCAGCATCGTGTCAGCTTGCATGCCGTGATCCATAACGGCGCTCGTGTGCTGGATGGAACAAACGCTAAAAACGCTGGTCGTTATGACCGCTATGAGCGCCAAGCTGGCGAAAACGTTTTTTAGCCTCATGATTGGTTAAAATTATTTACCACACTTTTTGGGTTTTGTCCATTTTTAGCTTAAATATTGGCTAAATTCCACTTATTTTGTATCACACGGCCTGAACCTTGGGCACTCTCTTCCATTTTATTAAAATTATTAAACCAACAACAACAAACAAAGCCATCGACGCCATCGCGATGCGATAACTTGTATGTTGTATCCCTAACCCAGCTATAATACCGCCCCATGTTAAAGGGCCGAGCAGCGTCGCAAATCTTTCAGCTAATGTATAAAAAGAAAATCCATAACCGAGCTCTTCTTTTTTTAATAGTTCACTTAGATATGCTCTTGTTACAGTCCAGGCCGAACCTATGAGCGAGCCTACTAAGATAGAAAAAATAGACAGCCATACTAACCCATTTGATAAGGCTATTAACGGAACTAAAATTATCCAACCTATTAAAATAAACTTTAGTGTTTTAAGCGCGCCTATCTTATCTGCAATCCTTCCAGAAACTAGACCGCCGATTGCGGACATTAACAAGATGGCCATCAGTAAAATATTTTTTATCGTATCAGGCACGGCGAAGACTCTTTCCATGTATATCGGGTAGTTGTTTGAAACTGTTATCAGCGCGTCGTTAAAGAAGAAGAACGACACGAGCATGGGCACTGCGATTGAAATTGAAAAAAAACCAATCATTTTCTTGAGGTACTCTTTTTCTCCATCTACCAATACTCTAGTATCAATGACCCTCCCCTTGGGTCTACTGTCTTTAAAAAAGATCATCATTGGCAAAGCGAGTAGAACAAAAATAATTAACGAAGGGAACAAGGGCTGTAATCTAGTTGCGGATAGAGGTATGGCTATAACCAAGCCGATTACCTGCCCTAAACTATTTGAGAATTGACCAATGCCGGAAGCCCTCGCTCTATGCCCTATATCTGCGACATCCTCAATTAATGTGTTATAAAATACGAAAGCAAGCTGATAAAAATATTGTCCGATCAAGAAACAACCGGCTATGGCAAAAATATATTGTGTCCCTAGGTACGCAAAAACGGTTGCAAAACCATACCCTAAAAAAGTGCCTATTGTGGCAAAATTCAATAAGTACTTTCTACCACCATGCCTATCGGTAAAAGCGGCTAGAGTGGGGGCGGAAAGAAATAACATTATGGAAGTTATAGCGAAGATTGCATTATACCAAAAATCAGAGAGTCCACCCTCAATTACCATCCATTGAGAAAAATATAGAAGAAAATTAATAAAAATTATTGAGTTTGCAAAATCATACAGACACCAATAAAAAAGTTTTTTCTTATCCATACAAGCTAACTATAGCCGAAAAGAAGAACCACCGCGAGGGTGGTCTTCTTTTTGGTAGCGCGTACGGGAATCGAACCCGTATTACCAGGATGAGAACCTGACGTCCTAACCATTAGACGAACGCGCCTTACCTGTTGAGCCAATCTTCTGATTGCCTGACTAACAGCTCCGGAGCCTTGAGCGGTTCAGCCATCAATTCCTTGACGATCTTTTCCATGCGAGCACCTTGGGAACCTTTGACCAAAACAATGTCATTGACCTTGAGCAGATTCTGCTGGATATGCAAGCCCGCTTCAGGGCTGGTTGCGAAATATGAGACATTGGCCTCGGGCAAGCCGGCTTTAATGGCCGACTCCCCTATGACGGCCGCCAGTTTACCACAGCAAACCAAAAAGTCAATGCCAGATTGGGCTACTTGCTGACCGATCTTCTCATGCTCTTCCTGAGTCAAACTGCCGAGCTCCAACATGTCGCCCAAGGCAGCAATGCGGCGGCCGCCTGGTGGCAGAGGAAAACGGGCTAACTCCCTGACAGCTGCCTGCATGGCTTGCGGCTGGGCATTGTAAGTATCATCCAAAAGCATTGTCTGCTTAATGCCTGGGATTAAGCGGGTGCGGCCTGGCATGCCACGATAATGGTCTTTAATATAATCCACGGCCGGAGCTGACATATGGTCCATTGATACGCAAAACGCCAAGGCCCCTGCCACGGCATAAGCATGACCTTCCCCAAATATCCCTTTAAGCCGTAGGTTATAAAGCCTGTTCTTGAGAACTGTTATTTGGATATCCAAGCCAGCCTCTTCAGGATATTTAGGGTCAAAAATCGTTTCCACGCTGTCGATCGATACAAGGGCATCTGGACTTTTTCCAAACCCAACGCACTCAGCCTTAGTGATTGACCGTGATTCCCAAACAAGAGGATCATCGGTATTCAAGACAGCCTCACCTTCTTCGGGCAAAGCTTTTAGCATCTTACGCTCTTCCTCGACTGCAACTTGGGTAGAACCAAAAAACTCTGTATGCTCCGGCCCCATGGCAGTGGCTATGGCCACCTGCGGCGGCGCGATGGAAATCAAATAATCCAAATCCCCTGGATGGTCAGCTGCCATCTCCAAAATCAAATAACGCGCTCGCAGACGCTTGATGCCAAATGAATACAAACAAGCCAGCCAAAGGAGTTTGAGCCATTTGATGGGATTGCGCCCGGGCATGTCAGCGTCAAAGACCGACAAGGGCACGCCTAATTCATTATTGAAATTCTTTTTGGAGGCCCGCACCTCATGAGCCGGCAATCGGCCGCTCAACGCCAAGGTTAAGGCATAACGGGTCGAGGATTTACCTACAGAACCGACAATAGCCACAACAACCGGCTTATCGCGCAGGATGGTCCGGTGGGCGCATTTGCCTATAAATTTCTCCAAAGCTTTTTGCATACCAAATGAAAATAACCCCTGTTCGGGCATTTGTCGAGAGCACAACCTAGCGGGCCTGCTCACGGACCGGTTTAACGTTTAGATACTGGAGCGTATAGGCCGCCATATCGCCAAAAACCGGGGCGGCACATGTCTCAGCCCACGCAGACTTGCGCGGGTTATCGAACTTAACCAACATGACAAACTCAGGGTCGTCAGCCGGGGCATAACCAGCCATGGTGGCCTTAATCTCGTTCGCCTCGTAACCAGCGCCGTTTTTCTTTGCCACCTGGGCCGTGCCTGTCTTGGCTGCTATCCAATAGCCTGGCACACCAGCTTGTTTGCCATGACCATTCTCGACCACTGAGACCAGGATACCGGACATCAACCGCGCGGCTCGAGAGCTGACTGGCTGACTCATGACTTCTGGTTTTGTGACTTCGTGCCGGCCATCCGGATAATCGACTTCCGAGACAATATACGGCCTCATCATCTTGCCCTGGTTAGCCAGGGCGCCATAAGCAGCCAAAAGCTGGATAGGTGTGGCCGTGATGCCTTGGCCGAATGAGGCGGTAGCGGCCCAAATGTCACCTTTCTTTTCCAATGAGCCTATGTCACCGGCAGCTTCTGGCTTAAGTCCAATATTGGTCTTTTGGCCAAAACCGAACTTCTTCACATAATCTTTGAATAAAGCTTTGCCTAACTGACGCTGAACAAAAATCACGCCTGTATTCAAAGATTTTTCCATGACTTGTTGCATGGTTTGCACGCCATTGGCCTTGCCATCTGAATTCTTGATTTCGTGGTCATCAATTTTTTCAAGACCAGTGTCAACGTAAGTTGTCTTGGGGCTGACCTTGCCTGCCTCAATGCCGCTGGCCATGGTTATGGCCTTAAAGACAGATCCTGGTTCGTAAGCTGTAAAAACCGCCGGGTTGTTAAAGACGCCAACATCTTTGACTTCTTTCAGGTTGCCAGGGTCAAAATCCGGATAAGAGCACATAGCCATGATGGCACCGGTTCGCGGATCCATGATTAAGATCGTGCCATTGTCAGCATCATACTCAAGTACGCCTTGGCGAATGCGCTCGCAAGCCTTGTATTGGATGGCCCTGTCCAAAGTCAAAATAATATCCGCGCCATCCACTGCCTCGTGGAAAGTCTGGTCCGCAAAAATAATCCTGCGGCCTGTCTTATCCTTTTCCGATTCCAAAGTCCCTGACCGGCCTGCCAAAATATCCTGGTAGCTTGACTCTATGCCGTAACGGCCGACCAAATCACCCTGGTCATCATAAGTCACTAAGCCGACTTCCTGGCCACCCATGTTACTTTCCGGATAAAGACGCGCGTTTTGGACAGTAAAGCCCACGCCTTCCAACTGCAGGTCTTTGATTTTTTGAACAGTCTCATAAGGAACATCTTTGGCCAAAACCTCATATTGGTCGTTGGGAACTGACAGCTTAGCTATCAGATCAACATCCGCTATGCCCAAAATGGGCGCCAGCTCGTGTGCGACTTTGACCGGGTCAGTCATGGCTTTGGGCGTGGCAAAAACCAGCCAAGCTTCGCGGTTAGCAGCCAAAGGATAGAGCTTCCCGTCGCTCTTGTCTTTAATCAGTATCCTGCCGCGATTAGGCATGATCTTAACTTTCAAGTCATGCTGGTCAGAAGCCAAGACTTCATACATTTGGTGGTCAAAGACCTGGAGTTTTGCCAAACGCAGTACCACAATCGCGCCTATGACAAAAATGGCTATTATTAAAACCCAAAAACGGGCCTCAATCCCTTTTGTGCCGCTTGGTCTTGGCCTGGCCAGTGCTTGGTTCACAGTTTTCCAGTATAGCACGAGCTCACGGTCTGATTAATCAATCTATCAAGTATTTTCTCCCCAGCAAATCCTTAGGTAAATAGTCCTGGTCAACCGGCTCTTTGAAGTTTGGATTATATTTATAGTCTTTGCCATAACCCAACTCTTTCATAAGCTTGGTCGGTGCATTCCTTAGATGGATGGGCACAGGCTGGTCAGATGTTTCGCGGGCATCAGACGCAGCTGCCCCGTAAGCAATATATAGCTTGTTGGACTTTGGAGCCTGAGCCATATAAGCCACGGCTTGAGCCAAATGGACATTGCACTCCGGCATGCCGACGAAGTTGACGGCTTGCATGGCAGTCACCGCCTGTACCATGGCTTGCGGGTCAGCCAGTCCGATGTCCTCAGAAGCGAACCTGACTAAGCGGCGCGCGACGTACATCGGGTCTTCTCCGCCTTCCAGCATTCTGGCTAACCAATAAAGAGCTGCATCAGCATCTGACCCGCGCAAAGATTTGTGGAGCGCGCTGATGATGTTGTAATGTTCCTCGCCTTTTTTATCGTATTTAAGGTGTGATCGCTGGAGCACTGCCTTGATTATGGCCACATCAATAACTTTTGAGCCCTTGTCTTGTTCGCTTACGGCTTGAGAGCTCATTTCCAAAAGATTAAGCGCTGCCCTGGCATCACCATCAGCCAGTTGCGACATGAGTTCCAAAGCCTCGTCTTGTATCTTTAAGTTTATTGAACCCAGGCCTCTTTCCTTATCATTAATCGCCCTGTCGAGTATGCTCCTAATGTCTTGTTCAGTCAGACTGGAAAGCACAAAAACTTTGGCACGTGAGAGCAGGGCTTGATTAACCTCGAAGCTGGGATTTTCAGTCGTGGCTCCGATGAACACCAAGGTGCCTCGCTCGATGTGAGGTAATAGTGCGTCTTGTTGTCCTTTGTTGAAGCGATGTATCTCATCAATGAACAAAATTGTGCGTCTTCCATTAACTTTAAGTTGCTCTTCAGCAGCTTGCACGATTTTGCGGATATCGCTGACTCCGGCTGTAACAGCTGACAGGCTGATAAAAGATGAATGGCTGACATTGGCTATCACTTCGGCCAGAGTTGTCTTACCTGTGCCAGGCGGACCCCAAAAGATACAACTAGGCACATTATCCTGCTCGACCAAACGTCTAAAAGCCGAGCTTTTGCCAATTAAAGCTTCTTGCCCCACCATTTCATCAAAAGTCTTTGGCCGCATCCTGTCAGCCAATGGGGCATGGACTTTAATTGCTTTTGATTGATTACTAAATAACTGGCTCTGAGACATATAGAACAATAATAGAACATGGTTCTATCGCGGTCAACCTAAATAACCCTAAACCTTAAGCCATTCCAAAGCCAGCCTTTTCTGTGGTCGATGTTTCGAGTCATCAAATTTACCCTTGAGCTGTTGGCTGAATGCTTGAGCAAGTATCTCCCCCATCTTTTTGCCTGGCTTAACTCCTAAGGCCAGGAGATCCTTGCCTTGCAAAAGAGGCTTAGGCGATTTATCAGCAACATGCAAGACTTTTGCCCGCGACAGTATCTTTTTAGCCAAAGCTGCCTTGCCCGTAGCTTGCAGCAGTAAAACTAGGTCACTGATAGTTAAACTGACTCTTGAAAGCTCAAAAGCAAAACAACGGACGAGCTCATCGTCAGGTTTTATTAGATTTGAGAGCTTAACCAACAACATGATGGCTAAAACTTCTCTTTTTGGCAGGTTTGCCTGCTGCAAAAACTTCTTGCCAGCGTCCGGCTTCAAGCAATTGACCAAAGCTGCAAGCAAAAGTACTTCGGGACGCTTCGCGAGCTTATCAACGGCTTTTTTAGTAGCGTTCCAGTCAGCCTTACTCATATGCGCCAAAGCCGGATGGAGTTTTGCGAATATGCCAAGCTGACGGCCTGCTTCCAGGCCAACACTCGGTTTGGGCGACTTAAGCATCAACTTACGCCACTCCTCCCCTATTCTTTCCTGAGCCAAATGTTTGAGGCTAATGCTTCTGCAGAGCTTGAGTGTGGCCAGATCAATCTTAAAACCAAAACGTCCGGCAAACTGCATGACGCGCAAAACGCGAAGCGGGTCATCGCCAAAAGATGCGACGTCAACTGCCCGTAATATACCTCGGCGCAAGTCATTCAAGCCGCCCTGCACGTCCAAAATCTGATCAGCTAGAGGGTCATAAGCCAAAGCATTGATCGTCAGGTCACGCCGCCTGGTGGCTTGTTCAAAAGATAGATATGGCTGGCTGATAACTTTGGGCTTACGGCCCATGCCGGCTGCTGTACGCGAATCTGTACGCGGTATGGCAATATCCAAGCTATCGAGGCTAAAAACGCCAAATTGCTTGCCGATTTCTTTGAGCGTCTTTTTTCTTGATCTGCCGATAGCTTTGAGCAGGCTTTTGAGCGTCTTTTTATCCAAACCATAGACTTCTAAGTCAATATCCTTTAGTTCGACTTTGTAGCCATGGCTTTGGAGCCAAGCATCGCGTACTGCTCCACCAACAACCAAAATTCGCCCACCTGATTTTTTGACGCGGCGGGCAATCTCCATGACCAAAGGCCATTTGTCGTGCTTCTGAAAAAATCGCTTGAGCATATTTAAAATTGGTAGATGCGTAACTTTTGACCCAATGCCCTGGGAGGACGTTTTAAATCAATGATTTCGATCGGTGTTTTATCTTTAAACTCAAAATCCAAAGAAACGACTTTTAGACCGGGTTTGGCCTCCTTTTGAAGCTTGACCAACAACTTGGCCATCAAACCAGGAAAAAGATAGACAAACATCTTATCCGCCGAAGAAAGGTCGCGCTTCAGCAAGCTGGCCCTCCATACGACTATTTTATCCTCAGGTACATGACGCGTTTTAAATCTGGCAATAAAATAAGGCAACCAAGACCTTTCAATGCCTATCATTTTGGCCTCCGGTTGATTTGCTCTGCAAGCCAGCAAAATCTTGCCATTGCCGCAGCCCAAGTCAAAAAACATTTGGCCTGGCTGTAAATCCAGGGCTTGTACGATTTTGGGCACAACCTCATTAGGCGTGGGTATGAAAGGCGCCGGCGCAAAAAGCAAACTTGATTCCCAAAACAAGACTACGACAATCACCGCCGCAGCTACAATCAGTACTAGGATGTATAAAGCCGTTAAGAGCCAGGTCATGGCCATATGATATGGGAAACCAGATGGTTTGGCAAAAACAAGAACGCACCCGGACGGTGAACGAGTAACGTTCTTGCCGAGCGGGCGCGCGAGAAGTTCAAGAGAGCTGCTCGATACCTTCGATGACAACCCTCGTGTTTTGGCCGTAACCACTTTCGACAGGAGGAAGCGGGATGTACCCAGCTCCGCTGATCGACTTGATTGGCGAACCTTGACGGCGTCTGTCGACTCCGCTCTGTTGCCTAGCGAATATCGCGAGAGCCTTTGCGAGATCGAGTGCGTCCGTGAACTCCTGTTCAACTTCCGAACGATGAACAACAACGCACTCCCTTTCGCTCACTTCTACGATGGCCAACATGAATCTGAATCTCATGGCTGTCTCCAATCTCTGTGCGGCTTTCCGAGCCGCGCGGAATGTGCGAACCAGTTATTCCCTTCTCACCTGACCACAGCGTGATCAATTAAGAACAGAATGCCTAAATCTAGCCTCAGGAGACACGCCCCGTATATCGTTCGCGAACGACGGGGCACGATTTTGGACTTTAAAGAACAAAGCAATATAACACAAAAATAGCCATTTTGTCAATCGTCTAATATCGCTAAATTTTGGCTAATTTAGTGCATTTAAATCTTCAATTGTGTTATAAGCGAAATTCTTGCCAGGTAGGTTGCATTCTGATATTATCCGTCCTGCGCATAATAGAGCTCTCGGGCTATATCTTCGCGGCTATGCCGCTCGATATAACCCTCGTCGCTCGGTAATGAAAGATTGTCTTTCATTACACTCGCTTCCTCGGGCTATAGCGCAGTTGGTAGCGCGCTTCGTTCGGGACGAAGAGGCCGTGGGTTCGAGTCCCACTAGCCCGACCAGACAAAAAATCGGCTTAGGCCGGTTTTTTGTTTTTCCCCTGGCAAGAATATTGAGCGCAAGATAGCATGATTACCATGTGGGGATGGATTAGGCGCCTGTCGCGCGCCCGGCAAGCTTTTTGCCTGATGATATTGGCTTTATTTTTGTTGCTGCCAAAGACGTCCGCAGCCCAAACCCCTTCTGATTTGATGGGTCCGGGCATTGCCGTTGATTCGGCAGCCAGTGGCACATCCGATATTTTGCCGGCCAATACCCAACGCTCGCAATACGGTACTTATGAGAGAGCGCTTGTCCGCGAAGCTTCCGAGGAAATACTTAAGACGATGGCTGGCGCCCAAAAAAGGACGATCTATTCCCTTGAGTTTTTAACAGGCAACCATAAAGGCACTTGGCAAAAAATAGCCGTTGACCAGACAGGGGCGTCCCTTGGATTCAAACCCCAAGCCGGCGATTCGATAATCATCTACGTCCAACCCAGCCCGAACCAAACCCAGCCAATAATTTTCTTGGAAGGCTACGACCGACAGAACTCATACCTCTTGATTATCATTGCCCTGGTTATTTGCGGTCTGCTTTTGGCAGGACGAACCGGCTTAAAAATCATGCTGGCCATTCTAGTATCAATCCTCTTAACTACAAAATTCGTTCTCCCGCTTTATCTTGCCCATTTGCCAACCAGCCTCATAATCATCCTTTTCTTGCTAGCTTTTTCCGGGCTCAACTCATTATTGGCTGTCGGATGGAACAAACAGGCGTTGACGGCCACTCTTAGCACGACAATCAGCGGCCTCATGGCCTATGGCATTTTTTATATCTTCGCTTCTTCGGCCCACTTGTCTTGGTTAAGTTCCGAAACGATCTTTAAAAATGATCCGCTGCTAAATCCTTATGCCCTGCTCTTATTGGTCACGCTTTTGATGACAGCCGGCTTAATCTACGACTTGGCGCTTATCGCCTCAAAAACAATTGCTGAATTAAAACAATTTGCACCCAGCTTAGGTTTTAAGGAACTTTTCAAAGCCGGCATGTTAGTTGGCCGAGAACGTATCATCTCTCTGGCACCAATCATCTGCCTAATCTATATAGGATTATCATCGATCATCTTTTTGGAAAGTAGCCTGGCTTTATATCCTTGGATTAAATTCATCAACCACGATAGCGTGTCTCAGGCAATCATTTTACCTTTAGTCGGAACAATTGTTTTGCTCCTTTCCTTGCCGATCTGCTCACTAACTGCGGCTCTTGCTTGGACCAGAACTTTCCGTGGTACTGATCCTTTGAGACGCGCTACCAGCTGGCGAAAAGAAGGGACGCCAGAAACTGACGACCAAATGCCTCTGCCTCTAAACGAACCAGACTCAGTAACTAGTAACGAGTAACTGGTAACGAGTCATTGAAATTTATTTTTGCTTTTTACTCGTTACTTTTTACTTGTCACTATTCATAGCTTCGCTTGAATCCTTTGGCCCAAGGATAAGGCTTATCATAAGCCGTTAATTGTCTTGCGTATTCGCGGCACCAGTCCATGACCCAAGCTGTAGCCCGCACATCATCCTCGTTATACAAAATTATCTCGTCGAGCAGCTTTTGGTTGCCGGTAGCCAGGTACTCTTCAAACACATCAACTGACTGTCCCCCGCCGGTCACCTCCCCGCGCCAATGATGCCCCAAAAACTTGGCGACATATTTGAGGCCGTAAAAATACTCGGGGATGACTAGGGATGATGTCACGATTTGCTTAAGGTCTACCATGCGTTCGCGGAATAACTCCAAAGCCGGGCTGCCGCCATAGCGGTTCTCCAGGACAGCCAAGCGGGTCTTTTCATACGAAGCATAATGAACAACTTGGTAATCCTGCGGCAAAGTGGCAATCCAATCCAAAAATGATTGCCACATCACTTTCTCGTCTTCGAGACGCTTGGCCACAAATGGCTTGTAATAAGACTTGCCTTCCCCGCGCACCAAAAATCCGTACAAATAGTCAACATCGTTAGGAGGGTCGCTTTCAATGTCAAAATGGATTTCCAAAGCTGGCTGCGATATTATGACAGGCTCGCGGATAATGACCTGTTGGTTTTTGAGGGATTGGGCTTGCAGCTTGGCAACTTCCAGGCCATGCAAACGTAAACCAGGAGCGCGGCCATCCAAATCAACTATGTCCATCTCAGCCGCGTCATCCACTGTCCTGATGCCAAGCTCGCGCAAGGCCCTGAGTTTTTTGACGTCCACGTTAAAGAGCTGGGCAATGTCGTTGGTTGATTTGGCAAGACGCTCACAAGCAGCACCCCACGGCCCGGTATCAAAACAGCTTTTGCGCAACACTGGGTCAGGCCGCTCGCCAGCCCTGATGCGGTCAAGCTCCTTGGTCAGATCTTCAAAGTCGCTGACTAAATTCCCGAGCTCAACGGCAAACTCAGTCCTATCTTTGGCCAGGATGTACCCATACGGCGGAAACTTGCCTTGCAGCGACTCAAGCAAAGTCGCATAGAACATCAACTGCAGGCGATGGTACTTTTCGAGCGAGTGCGAACTCTTGATGTCAACCGGCTCATAATACCAATCACCCAAGTCACTTTGCCCCTCTACCTTACGCAAAAGGTCAGGCCTGCCTGTCCAATCTTCATGCGTCAAAGTGCCTTGATAAATCAAGGGCACGCCCTGTTTCATGAGGTCAAGCGTGGCTTGGCAATCTTTCTCCGGGTCTTTGACTCTCGGGGCTTCCAAAATTTTCTCACCTTTAAATAGCTCCGTGACAACTTGCTTTTCAAATAATAAACCGTCTTCCTGACGATTGATCTCCGCCTCGGTTTGCGGACGCTTGAGCTTCAGTTCCTCAGCTGTATGGAAACGCTCGTAATATGGCCAATGCGGGCATTGGAGAAAGCGATAATAGTCCGAAGCTGTAAGATAGTCTTTATAGGCTGGCATAATTATTAATCAGTCAGTGAAAACCGCTTCGGATAAGGCCCCATCAAATTCATCACTCAAAACTCCGCCCAGGCGCTTCCTAAAAATTTCTGCGCACAAACGCTCGTGTTCCATTTTCTTTTCAAGGCTGGCTTTGAACATCTTGGCGACTGAGCGATCAACAGCATAAACAGCCACAAGACTCTTCAGATTATGGAGATGGTCAACGGCAGCGATGGCTATAGCCTCGACCTCTGCTCCTGCCAACTTTTCCCGATAAGCTTGTTTGCGTTCATCCCAAGTCAGAACTTTGCTCGGCTCGCTGACCTGGTCGACTAAACGGGCGACACGCGGGTTGAACTTATCTGCCAACTCTTCGAGGGTGACTCCACAATCCTCTACCACGTCATGCAATATGCCGGCTGCTACGACCTCATCATCATAACCGGCTTGCGCCAACATTAAGCCCACCATGGCAGGATGCTCGATGTATGGGATCTTTTCAGTCGGATGCTTGCGCCATTGCCCCTGGTGCTTGATGGCGGCAAACTCCATGGCCTTATCAGTCAGATGACGGTATAGCTGGTCACTCATATTTCTAAACATTATGCGACTATGGGTGGCGTATGGCAAATAAAACAAAAGACGCCCTGGCGGACGTCTTCGTAAAAAACTTACAAAACTTATTTGGTCTCCTTATGCGCCTGGTGAGATTTGCATTTACGGCAAAACTTCTTGAGTTCGAGGCGCTGCTTGATGGTCTTTTTGTTCTTGAACGAATGGTAACCAATTGACTTGCAATTTGTACATTCGAGCTTGATGAGGTTGTCTTGTGACATACTTGATGTGTTAAGTGGAGCCTAGAGCGGGATTTGAACCCGCGACCTACGGTTTACAAAACCGTTGCTCTACCGCTGAGCTATCTAGGCTCAAGCGACGATGTAATTGTGTCGCCCAGTATATCCAAAACCGCTATTCTAGTCAAATATTGCCCCTGGCCTTTTCAGCCTCTAAAATCCGCCTCATGGCCAGTAAGTAGGCACAGGTCCTTAAGTCGACTTTTTTGCCATGTTCCTCATAAACTCCGTACATCCTCTGCCAAGTAAGCTGCATCATGTCTTTGAGCTTCTTTTCCAGATATTCCGGATCAAGGATGTTGCCTGTCCTGTTCTGCGCCCACTCAAAATAGCTGACAGTCACGCCCCCGGCATTGGCTGCCACGTCGGGTACGACCATAATGCCTTTTTCAAACAAAATCTTGTCAGCGTCGGCTGATATTGGGCCGTTAGCGAGTTCGACAATAGTCTTGGCTTTTACTTCGCCCACGTTTTGGGCCGTTATCTGGTTCTCCAAGGCAGCCAAAAGTAAGATGTCCACTTCCATCTTAAGGATAGCCTGGTTGTCGATAATTTGGCCTACGCCAACCTGGTTCAAAGCCTGGCCCTCTGCCTTCTTGGCTATCAAGGCCAAGATGTCCAACCCATTTTCATCGTAGACTCCGCCCTTGGAGTCAGTGACTGCCACGACTTTATGGCCGGCTTCGTGCAACATCTTGGCAATAAAAGATCCGGCATTGCCAAAACCTTGGACAGCGATTTTTAGGCCGCTTGCTTGCAATCCAAGCTGCTGTATTAAAGACTGGATCATATAGAACCCGCCTTTGGCCGTGGCATCAGTGCGTTGGGCAATGCCGCCGAGCGCCAGAGGTTTGCCAGTGATAACACCCGGCTCGTGGTGCCCAACCTTCTTTTCGAACTCGTCCAACATCCATCCCATGATCTGCGGGTTGGTATAAACGTCTGGTGCCGGGATGTCTTTGTCCTGGCCAATCACATCGGCAAAAGCAGCGGCGTAAGCCCGGCTGACTTTTTCTACAAGCTTGAGGTCCATGCCTTTCGTATCAATAGCCACTCCCCCTTTGCCTCCGCCATATGGCAAACCAGCCAACGAGTTCTTAAGGCTCATGACCAAAGCCAGTGATTTTACTTCATCCTCCACCACATCCGGATGAAAGCGGATGCCTCCCTTACCTGGTCCTAATGCCTCATTATGCAGCACGCGCCAAGCTGGATACTTTTGGCCGTCGACATCCAGTTCTACCTTGCTGATCCGCTTAAAGTTGAGCAAAACTTCCATCTCGCGATCAGTAAAGTTAGCAATTGATTTAATGGCACCCAGGCGCTGCATGAGGGATTCGTAAAAAGCATTCATAACAATTAACAATTGACAATTAATAATTAACAATTGGGGTCGAGCTATTATAGCTCAAAGGCAAAATCAGTCCAACTTTGATGTTTTGAAGCTTGTTTGTATCTTGGTGTTTGATGTTTGGTGTTTCAAAAAATCCGACCTAAGTCGGATTTTTTGCGTGGTGGGTAGGCCAGGATTCGAACCTGGGAAGGCGTGAGCCAGCAGATTTACAGTCTGCCCCGTTTGACCGCTTCGGTACCTACCCTGGAGCCGTAGTCGGGACTTGAACCCGAGACCTTCTCCTTACCATGGAGATGCTCTACCAACTGAGCTACTACGGCGAGATGCGAACGGCCAATATTCTAACCGATTGGACGGATTTTATCAATACGTTCCCTGAACTGCTGGAGCCTTTGATAATCTTCTGAAAGGAGGCGGAGCTTATCGTATCGCCTCTTAGCCTCGTGCCAATCACCTAATACCAGGCAACACTCAAGTGCCAGCTCGCAATACTTGGCAGACTTTGGCTCCAAATCGCTGGCCCGTTTGGCTGAAGGCCAGGCTTTCGAATAGTCATTGCGGTCAACATAAAACTTAGCCAGCTCGGCATGCCTATTGGCCAAGCGTGGACGGAGTTCAACTGCCTTCAAGCGCATTTCCTCAGCTTTCCCGATTTCACCTTCTGCTTCGGCAATATCAGCCAAACCAGCATACGAGGCATCATCCGCTTGATTAACTTTGGTCAGGTACTCGAACGTCTCTTTGGCTTGCGGGTAAATCTTTTGTTTGAGGTAAAGCGCACCAATGCCTTTATAGGCATCAACGTTGCGGTTATCCAATAACAAAACTTCCAAGTAGCGCTTTTCAGCATCTCCCCACTTCAAATCACGCGCCAGACTGCGAGCCTCGTCCAACAGGGCCTTTATCCTTTCCTGCTCGCTGGGCGCCACGCGGGCAAAAGGCCGCTTGGCTTGTTGGTAAAGGCGATCCAACCGGACCAGCCGCAGATAACCAGCATGGAAAGCTTTCTTGGTTTGGAACACGCCTTGCTGAAAAAGATATTTAGCCGGTGCCAATTTATCAGTTTGAAGGCGCGAAAACCTTTGGGCCACCAGTTCATCACGTTTTTGCCGCTCACTTTCTTCTTTGATGGAAGCTGGGTTAAGTAACCTGATCTCCGACCAATGGCTAATCAAAAGATAGGCTGCCACCGAGGCGCTCAACAAGGCTAGGACCAAAAAAATCCAAACCAACATGTGATTAAGCCGGATTGGCCGTACGGCACAACAGGGCAAAAGCGCGCGGGTCCAAAGAGGCTCCGCCCACCAAGGCTCCGTTCACTCCGGTAGTTGTCACGTATTCACTGATATTATGCGCATCAACTGATCCGCCGTAAATTATTCGAACATGCTCTGCCGCTGATTGGCCGAATTTCTTTTGGATGGCTGACCTGATAATCTCATGCGCTTCCTTGGCTTTCTGTGGCGGGCAGGGCTTGCCTGTGCCGATTGACCAGACCGGCTCATAGGCAAAGACAAAAGGCGTCTTGCCATCAGGTTTTAAGCTGGCAATAGCAGCCGCCACCTGAGCCTTTAAGACTTTTGAGACTTCGCCTTTTTTAAGTTGAGCTTCATTCTCACCCACGCAGATGACTGGCACAATACCGGCTGCCTGCAAAGTCGCAGCCTTCTTGCCAACCATCTCATCCGTCTCACCCAGATAGATGCGCCTTTCGCTATGGCCAACCAAACAAAACTGGACTCCAAACTCCAGGAGCATGCCGGGTGATACTTCGCCGGTATAAGCCCCGTCCTGCGCCCAAAAAGCGTCTTGGGCGGCCAAGGCAGGGATAGAAGCGCGGCCAAGTGAGGCGCGCGAGGCTGCCAATGAAACATGCGGCACTGCCACGGCAATATCCAAATCTTTGGGTAAGCGCTCGCGGCGGAAAGCCCTAATCCAGCCCCCTGCTTTCATGGGGCCGTAATGCATTTTCCAATTGGCGATGAGTAACGTTCGCATAGTCTACCAAGAAACTAGTTTTTTAAAAGTTTTAGGCATGGCATTAGGACCGATGGCTGCCAGGACCATACGCCTGGGCGAAAGCACATTCCTAGCCACTTTTTTTATGTCCTGAGCCTTTACCTTCTGGAACTGCCTTACTCTGGCCTCAGGGGACTCCAGCTTACGCTCATAAAGCCATTGTCGTCCATACCAGTCGGCCCTAACAGCCGAATCCTCGAAAGCCAGGGCTAAACGACCGCGGATATGCTCCTTAGCACGGTTTAGCTCTTCGTGGCTGACAGGCTCCTGCATAACCTTGTTCAATTCGGCATAAATGGCCTGCAGAGCCTCCTTAACCCGGCCATGATCCAGGCCAGCACCGATGCTAAAGGCTCCGGTATCCTCCAAAGACTCATGTGAAGCACCGATGGCATAGCACAAGCCGCGCCTTTCCCTGATTTCGATGAATAGGCGCGAGGACATGCTGCCTCCCAGGATATTGGCTAAAAGCGAAGCTGCCGCACGGTCAGGATGGCCATAAGGCAAGCCATAAAAGCTCAAAGCCAGTTGGGTCTGCTCTGTGCTTTTATTCTGGAGAGCCAGAGGATTCTTGGTTTGGGAAGGCGTTTTAAAGCAAGAAAAGGGCAAGTCACGCGTTTTTTTTGGTTGGCTAACACGGCCAAAAGTCCGTTTAATCTGACTAATGGCCCCGGGCATGATCTTGCCGGCAATAGCCACCGTGATGCGCGACGGTATGTAATACGCATCCCTGTAGCCAATCAGTTCATGTCTCGAGACGCCTACGACGCTTTGGCGCGTACCTGCAATATTCCTGCCCAAAGGCGAACCGTGGAACAAGTGTGATTCCATCAAGTCAGAGATGTGTTCGCGCGGGTTATCCTCATACATCTTTATTTCTTCGATGACGACCGTGCGCTCCCGGTCAATTTCTTTTGGCTCGTAGAGCGAATGGAAAAGCATGTCATGCAGCATGTCGATGGCCTCATGCGTATGCTCAGCTGCCATCTTGATGTAATAGCCGGTCAAATCCTTGCCAGTATAAGCATTATATTCTGCGCCGTATTGGTCCAACTCTTTGGAAATCAGCAAAGTCGAAGGGCGGCGCGTCGTGCCCTTGAACATCAGGTGCTCGATAAAGTGCGAGGCACCCGTCAGCTTGAGCGGTTCATAGCGCGAACCGACTTTAACCAAAACCAACAACGTCATTGACTCTGCCCCTTTTTGGGGGGCAACAACCAGGGACATCCCGTTACTCAATGTCTGGCGTTTGACTTTATCCATATTTATTTTGTTGATTCGTTGAGATGCGCCTTTAACCAGGCTTCTAATTCTTTGATGGCTACCCTGTCCTGCTTCATGCTGTCGCGGTCGCGCACAGTTACCGTATCGTTTTCCAAAGTGTCGAAGTCAACCGTGATGCAATAAGGCGTGCCAATTTCATCTTGGCGACGATAGCGCTTGCCGACATTCCCATTATCATCAAACTCGCAAACAAACTGCTGCCTCAAAGCTACATAAAGGTCATGCGCTTTTTTGACCAGGTCAGGCTTGTTCTTGAGCAATGGGAAGATGGCCACTTTGACCGGCGATAACTTCTTCGGGAACTTCATGACAATCCTCTGCTCTCCGTCCACATCCTCTTCCGTATAGGCTTCGCTCAAGATGGCTAACACCGTACGTCCGACACCGGCCGAAGACTCCACAATGTGTGGCATAAACTTTTCCTGTGTCTTGGGATCCATGTATGAGAGATCCTTACCTGAGTACTTCGTGTGTTGGCTCAGGTCATAATCCCCACGCGCATGGACGCCTTCCAATTCCTTAAAACCAAATGGGAAATTATATTCGATGTCATAAGCTTCCTTGGCATAAAAAACCAAGTTTTCATGCTTGTGCCACTTTAAATTCTTTTCGGAAAGGCCAAGGTAATCGGTGTAAAACTTCCAACGGTACTCCTTAAGCCATTCATAAGCTTCCATCTCCTTGTCCGGGTGGATGAAGTACTGCATTTCCATCTGCTCAAACTCCCTGGTCCTGAAAATAAATTGGCGGGCAGTAATTTCGTTGCGGAAAGCCTTGCCGATTTGGGCAATGCCAAACGGCACTTGCACGCGGGACGAGTCCAAAACATTTTTGTAGTTAACGTAAATGCCCTGGCAGGTCTCTCCCCGCAAATAAGCCGGATCTTTTGACCAATCGTCCGTAAAGTTTCCCAAATTAGATTTGACCAACAAGTTAAACTTCTTGACCGGCGTGAAGTCACGCTTGCCGCAAGTCGGGCATTTTATTTTGTCGAGGCTGGCGAAAAATAATTTATTGATTTCTTCCTCGGACATTTTTTCGTCCGCAAAGATGCCTGCATCTTCCAACAGGTGGTCTACCCTGGACCTGACATGGCATGACTTGCATTCGGTGAGAGGATCGGCAAAACCAGAGACATGGCCCGAAGCCTCCCAAATCTTGGGATGCATAAAAATGCTCGAATCCAAGCCAACGATGTCATCGCGGAACTGGACCATGTATCTCCACCATTCCTGCTTGACGGCATTTTCCAATTCTACGCCATACGGCCCGTAATCATAAATTGCGGCATAACCCCCGTAAATTTCAGAAGACGGGAATATAAATCCCCTGCGCTTGCAGAGTGAAACTATTTTTTCCATTAATTCGTTCTCTTTGGCCATATAGTTTTAGATTGACATGACATCTTTTTCCTTCTCATCAGCCAACGCCTGAATGCGTTCGTTTTCTTTGGCCACTGACTTGTCCAATTGTTCCAAAAGCGAAAAACGTTCATCTTCGGAAATGACTTTGGCCTTTTCTTCCTGCATCACCTTGGAACGGGTGTCTTCGCGGATGTTTCTGATGCCAATGCGCGTTTGTTCGGCTTTTTGGCCAATGACCTTAACCAACTCCTTGCGGTTTTCTTCTGTCATGGGCGGCAGGTTGATATGGATGACAGTGCCTGCGATCTTGGGATTAACGCCCAAGCCAGAGCCCATGATGGCTTTTTCGATTTCTTTGACCAAATTTTTGTCCCATGGCTCGATCTGGATGGTGCGCGCATCAGGCGTTGTGATGGATGCCACGCTCTTCAAGTCCATGTTTGAATCATAGGCTTGTACGCGCAAGTCCTCTACCAAACCGGCACTGGCGCGGTTGGTGCGGAGGTTCTTTAAATCTTTGGCAAAATGTTCGAAAACTTGGTCGAACTCCTGCTGAGCGGTTTGAAGGTATTGGGACATATAAATCTTGTTTATTATGCAAGATTACAGGCTTTAAGTCAATCTTTGATAAAACACCAAGATACAAGAAATCAAGTGACAAACAAACACCAACCATCAAACATAAAAAGACCAATTTGATTTTTGGAGTTTTATATTTGAATATTTTTCGTTACTTGTTCCTTGTACCTTGTTTCTTGGTGTTTCCAAAGTTACTTTTTCTTGGGTGCCGGAGTTGTACCTAGGTAGATAACGTTGCCATCTTTGGGATCAACGGCAATGACTGAGCCTAAGCTGGTGGCTGGTAATTTTTTGGTTTCCCAAGTCTGTCCCCCATCCAGGCTAAAGACTATGGCTGTTGGCCCGGTATAAACCAAATTCTTGCTGTTATTCGGATCTATGGCCATCCAGGCAATCTTGCCTTCGCCCACATCAGTCAGCAGCTTCATGGCTGTCCACGTCTGGCCCTGGTCTTCGCTCTTAGCTATGCCAGAACGATGCACGACATAGACGCGATTGGGGTTAGATTGGTCTAACACGACCTCAATCACGCGCCTGGCTTCAGTGATGCTGCCAAACTCTTTTTTGACTTGCAGCCAGGTAATGCCCCCGTCCAAAGTCTTCCAAAGGCCGTCGCCGTCCGTACCAACGTAAATAATACGCGAGTCTTGCGGACTGACCACCATAAAAGTCACTGGCGCATTGGCGCGCTTGATTGATTGCCATGTCACTCCTTCATCAGTTGACTTAAAGACATCACCATCGTTGGTACCGGCATAGAGCAATGTCGGGTTAAACCAGTCTAGCGTAATCTGCGTAAAAGTCTTGTCAGTTCGCGGATCGAAAAAGGCCACTTGCCAATCACGGCCGCAAGTCTTGGTCTTGTAAATCTTATTTTGGCTGGCAGCATAAACCGTGCATTTATTCTTGGTGTCGACAGCCACGTCTTTAACATCAACTGCTTCCAAAGTTTTGAAGCGCTGCCACGAATCGCCTCCGTCCAAAGAATAAACCAGGCCGTTGGCTTTAGTGCCAAGATAAATCGTCAGCCTGTCTTGCGGATCAAAAGTCAAATTCTGAACAGCAAACTCGGCTGCACCGGCTGTCAGGCGAGGGCCATCCACCAAAGCTTTTTTATTGACCCAGGTTTGGCCATGGTCAGATGTTTTCCAGATGCCGCTATCCGGCCCCGTAGGGCCGGTTGGCTTGGCCGGCGTCAGAGAGCAACCGGCTCCGAACAGCGTCAGGCCGAGCGCAATGGCAGTAAAACGGAGATAATGTGATGACATAGAAAGATCAAATGGTTAAACTCAATGGGAAATATTTTGGATAAAGGGTCGGCATTGGTAAAAAATCGCGCGAAACTTGGAGGCTGGCGGCATCCAGCATAAAACGCGGCTGGACAGCACTATTGATACAGGCCTTAGCATCAGCCACTCCTTGGGCCAGGATTAATGCCGGACGAGTTTGAGCGACCAGCTCTTGTCTCAAAGCCAGCATGCATGATTCGAGGGCCGATGACCAAGCGGCAGCAACATCTTCCTGCGACTCGCAAACTTGTCGTAACTTTTCCGTAGCTGCCAAACGATGTCCGACTGTCGGGCCTGCCACAAATTGGCGGGCCGCTGAAGCATAAACCTCCAGGCTATCATCTGATTGGATGGCTAAACCCGGCCTTCCTCGACCAACTAAAGCCCGCTCTTCAGCTTCTTTTGATGATAAACCCCTGGCTTCCAAACCTTTTTGGATTTCCTTCTGAGAGACAAGCCCAAGCGGTACGCAAACTGACCGGCTTAAGATGGTTGATGGTATGCGCGTCAGATTCTCGGCAACAGCGATGAAGATAGCATCAGCCGGCGGCTCTTCCATGACTTTCAAAAGCGCGTTAAACCCGGTTTCATTTAAGCGATCAAGTTTTGGCAAGAAAGCCACTACCCTCTTGGCCAACTGGGGACGTTCATAAAGTCTTAAACGATTTTTTCTGACTTGCTCGACAGAAATATCTTTTTTGCCTTCTTCTGGCGCAAACATGACCACATCCGGATGAAGGTTTAGGTCACCCGCGGAACTATCTACCAACGCCCTGACAAACTTTTCAGCTAAAGTTGATTTGCCGACATGGGGCGGACCATAGAACAAATATGAAAAAGCCGGGTTCTTTACCCACAACTTCAAAAGATCGACCACTTGCCCATGGCCAATCACGTCATCCCAATATTTGGATGGCATGGGGAAATTATAGCATAAAAAAGAGCGACCTGGTTAGGGTCGCACGCGAGCGAGGAGGAGGAACGAACCGTCCGGTCAGAAGCGGGTCACAGATCGGCGCGAAGCCGTCTGTTTTGCCGGTTCAGCCGGCTTGACCGGCTTGGCCGTGTTGAACGGGTCGAACTCGAAGCCTAGTTTGATGCCCACCAGAGCGTCGAACCTGGTGAACTGCTGGCCCTCGATGATGGGGTGTGAGAAGTGGCTGGCACCGAGGCCGAGCTCAGCTTGGATGTACGGTGTCCACGGATCCCTGCTGAACAGGAACCGCAGGCCGCTGTTGACACCCAGCCAGCTGATGGCGCCGGACTCGAAGCTATACACGTTGTGGCGTTGGAACCTGGGACCGATCAGGAACTTGACGTGGTCACCCAGGCGGAACATGCCGCCCGGCTCCATGTGCCACTCGTAGAGATGGCTGCCTTGCGCGTACTTGTTACCGACGCCGATGCCAGCTGCGAAGTAGAAGTTGGCACTTCCATCGCTGCTGCCAAAGAGCGAGCAAGCCGCTTCGCCGCCAACGCTGCCGATCGTGTAGTTGTAGATCTGCTTGGCGTGGACTGAACCGTAGGCTGCGAGTGAGCAGGGCAACCTTGCGGCGCCGTAGTTCACCAGTGTCGTTGCACCGTTCGGAGCTTGCTGGTCCAGTCGGCTTTCGACGACCGTCACTCTGCCGCCCAGGTTCGAGACGCTGGTCTCGACCTTGCCCATGCGTTGGTTCAGATCGCTGTACATCGTGCCGAACCTGGCAATGGCCTTCTCGGTAGCGATACGCAGCTTCTCGGCCTCGTTGCCCATCTTGTCGATGCCTTGGCGAATCTGCTCGAGCGTACGGTAGTCCTGCTGCACGCCCGGCGGTGCCTTGGTGCCGGGTGCCGGAGGGTTGCCCTCGAGTACTGCCAGGCGCGCCTCGATCTTGGCAATGCGATCGAAGGCATCCTGGAGCTTGAGGCACTCTTCCCGCGTGACCAAGATTCCGTTCTCGTCAGTCGTCTCGGTCTTGCGATAGATGCCCTGGGCAGCTACGCAATTGTCCCGGTACGAAGACGGACGGTCGCGCTTGGTCTGGGTCGTGTTGCCGCCGCCGGGCTGAGGCGTCTTGGTCTCGGGCTGCGCTTGGTTGCCACCCGTGGCCGGTGTGGTTGTGGTGGCAGGCGGAACGCAGGCCGGGTGACAGTGATGTGTGACGCTCTTGATGCAAGCCGCGAACCACTGGTTGTAGTCCGCGAATGCTTCGGCCGAGACGTCCTTGCACTCTGCCAGTGCACCGCACTTGGCCTTGAGGTCGGGTGCGTTGCCATCGATGCAGACGTTGTAGACCTTGCCGCAGGCATCGGCGCAGGTCTCGGCAGCCGGCGGAGCGGCATCCGGCGGATCCGTCGCGAGCGCTGGCAATGCCAGCAGTAGGACAGCAAGTCCTACAAACAGCATGAAAAGTGCGTTTCTCATCTGACTTTCCTCCTCGTTGAGGACGTATGACGTCCGTCTTACCTTAGGGTTGTGCTTGTATTTAGGCAAAAAAATGGGAATTTGTCAAGCCTAACCCACCTAAGGCCCTAACTCACCCTGCCCTCTCTTAAACAAGAGAGGATTCTGGTCAGAACCTCCTCTTGAGAAGTAAGAGGAGGCAGGAGGAGTTAGGCGAGTTATTTAGCTAAAATTAGCAGAAATGCAAAAGGCGCCGGTGTCAGGATGAGCATTCCTGAACCAGCGCCCCAGTTGAGATTGTGATTGTCGGCCCCTGAGCTCGTTCGTGAGGGCTGATAATCGAGATGTTGTGGTACCTTACGGCGCCACGTGGAACCGCAGGTTGACCCAGCGCGGGTCAGCGGTCACGTTGATGACGGTCTCAGCAGACCCGACGGAGGTGGTGTAGACCTT
>JAQULH010000019.1:0-3788 GCA_029004215.1 Patescibacteria group bacterium
CCCAGGGCTTGCTCATGGCCGGCGTGATTTTAACCTTGCCTTATTGGTTAATGATTAGTGAATCAATCTTGTCCAAATGGCGCACAAGTATCAAACGCCTTTTTTATCTTTTCCTTTTTATACTTTTCATTTGTGCCCCTTACCTTTATCTTTTCCAGATCCAGTTGGCAACCTTGAGGCCTGGTTTTGCTTACACCTTTTACCAAAGCGACGCCTTATTCTCGGCTTGGAATTTTTTGAAAGCAAATCCCAACAACCATCACGCCATAGGCGGATCCCGCAACAATGATCTTTATTGGATGCGGGAGATGGTCATTACCGACGACCTTTGGGTCAACCTTTGGACACCGGCTAAAACCGGGCTTCATGTTTGGATTGGCCATGCGCACGAAACGCCCGATTATTGGGAAAGGTACGACCGATACGTAACCTGGCGGACTACGGATAAGGCTGATGTTTTTAACAATTTCTTGGATAATAACCAAATTACTGACGTCATAATCACCAATCAGGAGAATCAAGTCAGGTTCGAGAATCTAGCCGACCCTAAAAAGTGGCAAAAAACGTTTAAACAGAGCCAAGTTTCGGTCTGGTCAAAACGCTAATTTGAACTGGCGCAGGGATTGACAAAATCCCATTTTTATGCTATGATTAGCCTCATAGCAGTTGTTTGGTTTTTACCGACCGAGCAGCTTTGGCTGCTCTTTACAAGGAGAAGTTCCATGACAAGGATCATCGATGCGATTCTCGTACTGTTCGTCGGTGTATTGATCATGAGCATCGGGGGAGCTATGGGCAGTGCTGTCTGCTTCGTGTCGCACCACACCGTCGTGGGCGCGATTGCGCTGACCGGCGTACTGCTGGCTGGTCTGATCTGCGCCGGCTTCTTGCTTCGCTTCCTCTCAGAGATATTCAGTCTCCTCGCAGTCGTGTTCGTCAAAGCCTTGGCGCATACGCCGGGTTATGACGTCGTGGACTCGGGCCGGACAATGAGCCGCGCCATGACAGTACGAGTGCTTTCGGGGCTTGGTGCCTTGATTGCCGTCGGCGCCGCAATCGGTGTCATGGTTGTAAGGTAGATAACGACCTCTGTCCAAGGAGAACGACATGATCCCGTGGGTGAAGTTTTCAAGTGGATTCAGGGGCCAACTAGTCAAAGGTGACAAGAACGCCCCGCCCACCAAATGGTGGAACTACCACTGGTTGCTCTGGTTCGGCTGGAAGTGCGTGGCGGTCTTCAGGGTCAGCGACGAGGTAGCGGAAAAGGGCTACCATGTCGGCTTCAAACCGCAGACCGGCGAAGCCGAGATCCACCTTGCGCTCTGCCATTCTCGCACCTTCAAGATGGCGATCGGACACGAAGACTGCGTTTTCTTCGCGATCGACGAGAAGGGGCATGAGGTCCCCCTCAAGCTCCTCGCCATAGCCAAGAAGAACGAAGATCAGTACTCGGGAGCAGAACAGTTCTGACCCGACACCCCTCTACTTAAGCCCGACAGGTCATCCAGACTTGCTCGGGCTCGAATTGTTTTTGGACGTATATCAGCCTGTGCGTTAGACTATTGGCATGAAAAAACAGCTAATCGCCATATTAGGCGCGGGTAACATGGCTACGGCCCTGGCCCACCATCTTGCACACCAAGGCCATCAAGTTAAGATGTATTGCATTGAGCCTGAGGTAGCAAGGGACATTAATAAAAGGCATTGCAACCGAAAATATTTGGATAAAATCAAACTCGACCGCAAGATCAGTGCTTCCCCTGATATCAAAGGCTGCGTGCAAGGTGCAGAAATTGTCATCATGGCCGTGCCTTCGTTTGCTGTGTCAGAAGTAATCAAGAAAGCCAAACCATATTTAAAAAAGAACGCCATCATCAGTTCAATCTCCAAGGGTTTTGACACGATCACTCTCGACCCGATTATCATGACCGAAATCGCCGAGCTACCAAAAGAGTTCAGGCAACGGGTTTGCATGTTAGGCGGTCCGGCCATCGCGGGAGAGATGGCGGCTGGTAGCCCAACAGCTTTTGTCATTGCGGGACAAGATAAAAAGGCCCGCGAGACCTTGGTAAAAATCTTCCATAACAAGACAGTCAAAGCCGCGCCATCAGAAGACCTGCTGGGTGTTGGCATGGCCTCAGCACTAAAGAATGTTTATGCCATAGCTATGGGCATGTGCGATGGACTTAAATACTCAACCAATGCCAAAGCTCTGCTCGTCACTTTGGCCACCAAAGAGATGCGGGAAATTCTGAAGAAGCGAGGTGCCCATGGCCGCACAGCTACTTCTTTGGCTGGACTGGGAGATTTGCTGGTCACAGGTTTCTCCCCGCATGGACGGAACAGACACTATGGTGAGCTATTAATAGGAGCGCGAACTAATGATCCTAAAAAACTCGGGATTAACACTGTCGAAGGAATCCCGGCTGCTGATTGCTCGATTAGGTTGATTCGTAAACTACGAATCAAAGCTCCTTTACTGGAAGCCATCTATAAAGGCATCCATCAAAAAAAATCTTTTGAAGCGCCTTTTGTTAAATACTTAGAAAACTTAACCTTGCCTGTCGTATGATAATCCCAGAAAAATCGCAACACTTTGTACACCCGACTTTAATCGTGCTAGGTGATTTTGAACACGCTAAACTCTATCGCGCTTTTGAAAATACAGCTGATGAAGTCGCGACCCTCAAATCTTCAGAACCCTCACGACCTCCGGCCCAAGGTTCTGTCAGCTCAGGAGGCGGCAGGTTCATGAACCCTTCGGCTGACATGGATGAGGGAGCTGACCGCGCACAATTTACCAGAGATATTATTCATCAAATCGAGACTCTGCTGAAGGATGGCGACGTCAAACACGTTAACCTCGTCATGCCAACTGAAATGTGCCATCGCATTAAAGAGAGGCTGCCGGATGATATTAAGAGCTCCGTTACCAAAACTCTCGAAGCCGACTTAGTCCAAGAACCTTTGGTAGATATATTGGAAAGACTGGTGGAGACACCTGCAAGTTTGCAGCAAATCTAGCATCTTAACTTTTATTCCCAAAAACCCACGATATAACTCGTGGTGTTTTTTATATCAGCCATATAATCAGTGCTGAGTTTGTGGGAGAGCAGCGAAAATTCCCCCTTCCCGCCCGCATCGCCAGCGAAGCGTGGCGGGCGCGGTGATCCCCCCTTAATAAGGGGGGCTTTATGTTGTAAGTAAGAATGCAGGACGGTTAAGCCAACAGCGCTATCCGTGTTCTTGTCAGTAGCGGACATCAATCTGTCCCATTGGTTTTGCTGCAACCATCCAATCGTCTCAACATCGTGCTGGCGCGCGTCAGACTCTTTAAGGTAATGACTCATGTCAGACGAGACAATGACAAACGTCTTATCATCCGCTAATTTGGCTAGAGCTTTGCCCAGCTCTTGAGTTTTATCGGTGGTGAGATCAGCTCGCAGAAAAATTGGCAGGATCTTCGCATTTGGAAATTCGCGGGCGATAAAAGGCACTAAAGCGCCGACTCCATGTTCATTCTCAAAAGCTCGCGATTCTGTGCCGTCCCAAACTCCAATCTTTCCCAACTCAGATGCCCAAGGCTTATTGACTACTACATCATCCGCTAGCGTGACATAAGCCAGTTCGTTCGTGGATATGCCACGGCCCTGGCTAAAATGGTCCGGTGACAAAATGATGAGCGTCTCAATGTCAGGACGGACAGCTCGCAGTGTCTTGAAAAAACGTGCGATAAGATCTGCTGCAAGGATGTGATGATTAACTACACCGGCTATTGGCTTGCCCTT
>JAQULH010000019.1:3888-20068 GCA_029004215.1 Patescibacteria group bacterium
TTCCGCAACCAACCAAAAATCCGCCCAGCAGAAGGCAGATTATGGTGAAAATTATTTGCGGACTTTTCATTTGACCTCAACTGTCATTGGCGCGGAAACAGCAGCCAGCGACGGAGCGTCCATTGATTGGAGTAAAGCGCCTCCGGCTGTATAGCTGCCTAAAGAGACAATACGCGCCAGATATTTGATGGTAAAAGGCTTAGGTTGCTTGCAGACCACGAACGAGACTTCACTTTCTGTCATGTCATACGGATAGTACAACGGCTCGCGGGCGTAACGATCAAAACTGATATTAACAACTGACATGAAGCCGGCCGGCAAACGGTCGCGAAGAGTATAGCAACCGTCTTGGGCTTTCTGGTCCCAACTCGAGGTCAAGCTGACTGTCACCAAATCACCTTCGTGCAGATCTTTAATCGGCTTGCCATCTTGTTGGTACTCACGACTGATATTCAATAAGGGGCTAGTCTTGAGGGTATCACCTGCGGCTCGCTTGATGAACGAGACTGCCACCGGCCCGTCAACACTGACAGCACGGAAGGCTTTGGCCTCTTCAGCCGTTAAGCGCACGGAATAAATCGGCTGTTCCTTGAGATCGATTGTCTTGGTCTCTTGCCCAATGGCATAAGTGACCTTAGCGCCGGTTGGTACAAGTGTAGGTATGTACTTCTGTAAGTACATCATCTTGTCCAAGTCTGTCAGCGCATCGTTATTCCAATTGGATTCAACATAAGCCATCAGCTTGCCAGCAGCCGGATGCGACATGGCTGCAGCCAAAGCTGCTGCTTCAGACGTTGCTTCGATGTTCTCAGCTTGGGATTTGCTGACCATAACTTGCATTAACCCATCATTTTCCTGGGCTTTAGCCAATAACGATTCTAACAAGCTGCGAGCTGCCTCGCGGTCACCAATTGATTCCAGGCCACGGGCCAAGGCCAGCGTCTCGCGCCATGACAGGTCAGATAGGCTCGTGAGTGAATGCAGACGGCTGACAACCGGTTGGCCAAGTGCAGCCAGGCCAGCCAAAGCTTGGATGGATTCTTCGCGCGAAACTTTTTGGTCATCAGTTACGGTCCAGAAATAATTAGCCAATAAAGTCTGATCAACGCCTTCCGGATCGGCTGCCGCGACCTTGGAGCTCAAAGCCACATCCTCGGAAGAGTATGGCAAGACTGCCAATCCCCCGCTGGCGCGCTGGAAACGCGTGACTTGGATATCAGAAGGATAATTTGACGGAGCTTGGTAATAATCCTTCAGCAACTCGCGCGCCACGCGCCCGGCCACAGCTGATTCCAAACGGGCAGACCACGGGTTAGCCAGCATCTCAACTTGGCCGCGGGCCGATGAACGGGCTTTTGACTCAAAAATAAGTTCGACTTCAGGCGATTGTCCCAGGTCAGGCAGCTCTGTGCCGGGCGCCAATTCCATTGACACACGTTCATCGTGTGTGGCGCGCGAAGCAACAATCGTAACAATACGTTCGATAGCATCTTTAGTAGATCCGTCCAGTGATACGCTGATAACTGCCTTATGCTCACCGGCCACCGGATGCTCCAAAGCCAAATAAACTGCTTTGCCTGCCGGGCCTTTGACTTGCTGGCTGTTAATGCCCAGCGTCGGAATATCAACTGTATATGTAACTTCGCCTGATTTTGGCAAAGCCGTCCCAAAAGCCCTGACTTTAAGTATGGGCTTATCAGATATCAGGATGTTTTGAGGTATGACCGCGTCAACAAACAACGGCTTGGTGGCAGGCACGTTAAGCCTAGCTGAACCGGCGCGTAAGTCAGGCGAGACGGCTGCCGCTGTAAAGCGCCAAGAAGTAATGTTATCAGGCATGGTGAATGAGCCTGTTGCCGTACCGTCCGAACCAGTGCGCAATACCATGAAAGTAGCCTGATCTTTAAAGTTACGACGAACTTGGTTAGCCCTTTCACCTCCGCCCATTTCAGCACCCCCACCGCCAAAACCATTCTCCATGTTCGGGCTGTGCGTCATGTTGGTAGCGATTATACCGTCTGGTAACCAACGATAAATGCTATCCAGCGGCTGCTCGGTCGAGTCTAACTGCGATATGGCCAGCAAAGCTTCATCCACTACAGTCACAGCCACCCTCGCATCAGACACTGGATTGCCATCCTTATTCAAGACTTTGGCATGGAAAACCGCCTGCTCGCCCGGCGCATAATTAGTCTCGTCAGAATCTAAAGTAACTTTTAATTCGCGTTCTTGGCTGTCAAAACTGGCATTATATTGCGACATGACAAACCCATTTCCTAAAAACGCCACTCCATAAACCGTCATGTTCGGTATTTCTTGGTTGGTAAACTCAAACTCGTGGGTTGGATTGGAAGAGTATTGGGCTTGCTGCAAACCTCGAGCCGCATGCACAAAAAGAAAAGGCGTATTTTCAGAAGCTAGCTTTTGTCCGGACTGCATGAAGCTGAGCGAAACTTTTTCTCCCAAATTGTAAGAATTTTTTTGGTCATGAGAAGCGGTTGGAACCAATGTAGGCACGTCATCACCGGATCGGTTGTACCACCCTTTAGAAATATAAGACGTATAAGCCTGCTGAACTCCGTTTGATTCCGTCCAAACCAAAAGACGATAAAAAATGCCGTCCTTCATGGGAAAAGTGAAGGTCACACGGCCATCACTGTCAGTCTGACCATCAAGCATCGCCGCTTCAACATCCCGCATGTCAAAACGATATTGGGGAACGACTTTTTTATCGACCGGATCATAAACATTGCCGGTTTGCGTCCTATCCCAATGCTGTTCAATGACCTTGGCTTTGACGGCAACATTCGGAACTCCGCCGGTCAAGACAGAATCTTGTTCGCGACCATTCTCTTGGCTCAAATCAACTTGACGCACGCGATATTGCATGACGGCATTGCCGTTGTTTTCTTTCTCAGACTCAGAACCAAGGAAAAGATGGCTGCGCCAGACATTATAACTGGCGTAAGCATATATCTCCCCTTCTTCGCCCACACTGGGCCTGGCTTCAACACTCAAAGTATCGCGCGAGGAGCAGTTAACATATCGCTCGTTCAAGTTGCAGCCAGGGCTGCCAGTCTTAAATGCATATTGGGCATAGCCCATGTCATCAGTCGTGACTTGCATTGGCTGGTTGCCATCCATATAGCCACCCGAAGCATTCAAAGTGACTTTAGCCTTGGACACCGGCGTACCATCATAGAATTTCACGACCACCTGCCCCTTAGCTTCATCCCCTGCGAAAATGGACTTTTTGTCAGGCACGACCTGAATGTAGTAAGCGGGCTTGACCACATCCCTTATCTCAACTGTGCGTGAAGTGACCTGCTTGCCGTCCTTAAGCAAGACTATGTTGTAATAGCCGGGCGATAAGGCTCCCTTCCACTCCAATTGACCGTTCCAAAAACCAGCGTCATCTGTCGTAAGTTCAACCTGGGCAAAAATCTTGCTCTGGTATGTGCCAAAATCAAGCATCCCGTAATTTTGAATTTGGACAACCGCCTTGCCAACACCTTTGCCCGATGCCCTGTCCTGCAACAAACCAAAAACATTTATCTTGTCTTGCGAGCGATAAAGCGGACGGTCGGAAAAAATGTAAGACCAAGTATTGAAAGTCGCTTTAGTACTCTCATAATCAGAACCATAGTAACCATAGCCTCCCACATACAGCCCCGGATTCCTTAAAATTGCCAACAACCGCATGTCATCAACGCCAAAATCCAAAACTGCTGATGGCCAATCATGGCTCTGGTCACTGTTAGTGTTCTGCCAAGCTTGAGGTACTTTTAGATAGGCCAGGCCTTGGGCATCTGCCCGGACACTCTGATCTTCCAGTCGCACAGATGACTCAAGGGGTTTATGCGTTTCTGTATTAATCGTCCAAGCCAGGATTTGATCGCGGTCAGCCATCATATAAGCCGCCAGCTTGGATATTTGGAGTATCACCCAAGATGGCTGGCCATTTACCTGCTGGAGTTTTATGACATAGACACCCGGATTCAAGTTGCTGGGTAAACGGATAGCCTTGCTCCAACTGCGCGTGCCCTCTGCCTTAACCGATAGGGCAAAGGCCTGATCTTTGGCCAAGCCTGAAAGGGTTTTGGTCTTGATATCAGCCGTATCCATCCAATAAGGCTGACTCTCAATTTCCTGGATGGCTTTCTTGGCATCATCATAAGTTACGCTATAACCAGTGACATCAATCGGGGCTGTCTCATTGGTTGATGAAATCAAAATCACAGGCTCGGTGCCCGGAGCAGATTCTGCCAGATACGAACTCAAGTAAAGCTGCGAACTTGTCTGCCTCGTATCGCCATTGCTTGTTTGAAACTTAATGACATGATCTTCAGTTAGCGATAAGCCGCTATTGGCAACGCCCCAACCTTTTTTATAAGTCACAGTATAGAGCGTAGAAGTGGCCAAGGGCTTTTCGGGCAAAAAGACCAAAGTGCGGCCATGCGTTTCGAAGCGGCCTTTAACTGATGGCTGTATTTCAAAATATTGGGCCGGATCACTCCATTCGTTTTGGGAAAGCATGACTTCAATAGCCGTATCAAGCGGCACTCCGGTCGAAGCGTAAGCCGGCACAGAACGAATGACCCTAAAGACATCCTTGGTTTGAATGGCCCATGAAAAATCCCTTTGCCGCAAGGCGCCTTTATCATCGGCTACAGCCGTGGCTATAACGACACGATAGACGCTGCCGCTATCTAAAGATTGTTGCGGTTTGATATTGAATTGGCCATCACCGGTCTTTTTCATGTCATAAGGCACTTCAACCTGCGCTTGGTCAGAAACCTTAACGACCCTCAAGCTCTGGTTAAGTGTATTTTGGTCTACCGACACCTTGGATTGAATATTAAAAGAAGTGTCGATATCTGCTCCGCCTTGGTCTTGCCGCTCGACCAACATACTGAAAGCATCGGCGGCATTGGCTTCCGGAATAACTAACGAGAGCTTGGATAAACCGGCCATCTGCGTTGACTTGCCTAAATTTTTAAACGGGATGGTGCCAGTCTGAGTCACGAAAAACAATAAGACGACTGCTAAAACGGCCACGGCTCCGCCAGCCCAAACAAACCAAGGACGGCTCCATTTACCTGGCGTCTTGGCAGGCTTTTCTTTGGTTGAGAATGGAGACGTCATCTGTTTGGCATTTTTCATATTGCTTGCTATCTGCAACAAATGCCCTTTCTGGGTATCCATGACACCTTTGTCCATTTCATCTTCTTTCCAAGCAGCGTGGGCCTTGAGCGCCTTGGCCATACGCAAATACGGCACATCCTCTGGCTGGGCCTTGGATTGGTCTCCGGCTAGTGCCGAATCAACGCGCTTAGCGTCAAGCTCTTCGTTAAATTGCATATCCTATTTGGTTGTTTGGGTAAGAATCTTGCGCATGCGACCCAAGGCGCGATAGACCAGAACTGCGGCGTGGTTGTTTGAGAGCCCAAGCTCTTGGGCGACTTCTTCGGTTGCCAAGCCGGCGTAAAACTTGAGTGACAAGACTTCCTGATCACGGGTAGAAAGTTGGTCCATGGCAGCCCTCAGCCTTTCACTTTCTATAACCATCTCAGCGTTCCAAACCGGATCATCAAGCGAAGGAGGATCCCAACCTTCGTCTTCATCATCCAAAGATGTTGACTTGCGCACCGCACTGCTGCGCCAATGGTCTGCCAAGGCATTCGTGGCCACGCGATAAAGCCAGGCGCAGACCGGTACGCCCTTCCATTCCAGTTTTTGCGATGACTCCAAAAGCCTTGTAAAACTCAGGGCCACCAAGTCTTCAGCTGTTTCCTTATGGCCGCAGCGCTTTAGCAAAAAAGCGTACAACTGTTTGGCATACCTGTCGTAAACTTCACCGATAGCTTCGGGGTCGCTTTTTAAGCGCTCAAACAGCGCTTTTTCTTGTTCCAGATCAATGTTTTGGTCTGCCATATTGGCAACGGGGCTTAAGCCCCACTATGACACGAGTATAACCTGAAATTAATGGCGCGACAATCAACTCTGCCGGCCTTTACGCGACCTTAACCAAGTTATAATCCCGGGACTAATGGATATTAAAACGACGGCAATAATTATCCAATGGATGTAACGGTCTACGTTTGGAATCACGCGGCCTAAAAAGAAGCCTAAGCCCAAAGTCAGTATCACCCAAAGTATCCCTCCCCAAATATTAAATGATATAAAACGACTGTAAGGCATACGTCCTATGCCCGCCACGATTGGAGCAAAAGTCCTGATGATGGGCATGAAGCGGGCCAGAATAATTGTCTTGCCTCCATGCTTTTCATAAAAGGCTTGGGCCTTTATCAGATGATCTTTGGCAAAAAGCAATGATTTCTCGCGAGTAAAGATTCTTGGCCCTGTCACTTTGCCAAAGTAATACCCGACTGAATCTCCGGCTATGGCCATCAACGACAAAAGGACGATGAGCTCCCAGATATTTAGGTAACCACGCGAAGCCAAAAGCCCGGCTGTTACCAACAACGAATCACCCGGCAAGAAAAAACCGAAAAATAAACCCGACTCAGCGAATACAATAATCGCCAAAACAGTATAGCCTCCCCACCTAATCAATTCTTCAAGATGCTGAAGATTTGAAAAAAAGACAATAATTTCATTCATGCGTTATTTTTTCTGACCAGCGCATTTGGCAGATCGGATAAGCCAGCCCGTACAATAATCATACCAGCCTTCGGCATATGTCCCAGTGTGCAGACATACTTCGTGGCACGCACCCGCCCGACATTCGTTTTGCTTTAAAGCTTCGATCTCGCAAAGTGAATTATCCTTAAAGTAGCAAGCGCCCCATTTGCCAGACTTATCGGGGAAAGGAATATAAACCAGCGAACCATTGGCTTGATCGCAAACTTGTTGGGCAATGGCCGCCTGATCGGCAGGTATGGGCAGCATCTCGGAAGTGGTGGCTGTTATCACCGGCTGAGTTGATGTGACAGTCACAGTCGTTTCGGTTGTGGTTGGTGTTTGGGGCGTCTCAACCACAGGAGCTTGATTAACTACAGGAGCCTGTTCGGTTGGTTGATTGCATCCGGCTGCAAAAAAGGCACCGGACAAGATTACGATCGCTAAAGTGTAAGTATGGATTCGCATATAGTTTCAAAATAAAGCTTAAACATTGTGCCTCCCTATCATCCGTAAAGCAAGTGGGGCTTGGCTATCGCCGCGCCCGAAACGCTTTCGCGTATGCGATGCGGGCGGGTCTACTGTCTAAAAGCTATTGTCTAGTGTTATAATCCTGCCATATGAAATACCTGCTTTCCCTGGATATTGGCACAACTTCGACCCGAGCCGTGATCTTTGATCATCGGATGAAAAAGTGCTGCCAAGTATCCTTGCCTTTGTCCATCTTCGCCAGTGAAAGTGGCGAGGTTGAGCAAGACCCGATTGAAATCTGGCAAAAAACCCTGCGGTGCGCCAGGCAAGCCTTGCATCTTTCTAAAATTGGAATCAAGAATGTGGCTTCAATCGGTATTGCCAACCAGAGGGAAACGACTGTGGCTTGGAACAATAAGACCGGCAAACCAGTTGCTAAGGCCATTGTCTGGCAAGATAGGCGGACTGCTGAACGCTGCCATGCGCTTGAATCTCACCGTGAATTGGCGCGGCGTATCAGGATGGTCACTGGCTTGGTCATTGACCCGAGCTTTAGCGCCACCAAAATGGAATGGCTAAATAAAAAATATAATCACAATGGCAACAAACAACTGGTTTTTGGCACGATTGATTCTTGGATATTATGGAACCTGACTGGCGGGCGGGTGCATGCCACCGAGCCTTCCAATGCCAGCCGCACCATGCTCTTGAATCTCAAGACTTTAGATTGGGAACCGGAATTATTAAAACTCTTTGGCATAGACCAAGACCAGCTGCCAAAAATCATGTTGTCGCAAGGCCAGTTCGGCATGACTGACAAAAAACTCTTTGGCAGCGAAGTACCTATCACCGGCATGCTCGGCGACCAACAGGCTTCGCTCTTTAGCCAAGGTCCAATGCGCAGCAATATGCTAGCAGTGACTTATGGCACTGGTATCTTTGCCTTGAAAACCATTGGCAGTATACCGCGCCCGGCTGCCAGCGGGATTTTGACGACCATTGCTTGGAAACGACCGCAACAACATGCTGAATATGCTTACGAAACCAGCGCTTTGACCGGAGGCGCCATGCTTGAATGGTTCAAAAACCAAATGGGCTTGGTCAAAGACATGAAAGAGTTTGATGCCTTGGCTGATTCTGTTGCCACCACAGGCGGCGTGACAATTGTGCCGGCCTTTAGCGGCTTGGCAGCGCCGGATTGGGATCCGGCGGCGCGCGGCCTGATCATCGGTTTAAACCGAGGGACAACCAGGGCACACTTGTGCCGCGCGGCAATCGAGGCGATTGCCTGCCAAGCCGCCCGCATGGCTAATTTGCTGGATGAACAGACCGGCACGAGATCAAAATACTGGAAAGTCAGTGGCGGGCTAACGCGTTCCAATCCTTTAATGCAAAGCCAGGCTGACATGAGCAACACGCATATTTGCCGAGCAGCGCACGTCGAGTCGACCGCCGCCGGTGCGGCCATGATGGCGGGCTTGGGCGCGGGTGTTTGGAAAAATTGGAAAGAGGCGGCCAGCTTTACCCAATGCGAAAAAACTTTTAGGCCAAAACGCCTCAAACGCGGCCAAGCGTTTTTAAAACAATACGAACGAGCCCTCGAACGAGCAAAAGGATGGGCTGAATAAAAATAAGAGGCGCTTTACAGCGCCTCTTATTTTATATTTTCTTTTTACATCATCATGGCGGCGATCAACAGTGCCACGATGTTCAAAATCTTGATCATGGGGTTGATGGCCGGGCCGGCTGTGTCCTTGTACGGATCGCCGACAGTATCGCCAGTCACGGCTGCTTGGTGGGCAAATGATTTCTTGCCGCCAAAGTGGCCTGACTCGATATATTTCTTGGCATTGTCCCAAGCTCCGCCGCCTGATGTCATTGAGATGGCTACGAACAAGCCCGTGACGATTGATCCGACGAGCAAGCCGCCCAAAGCAACAGGGCCAAGCAGCCAGCCGACAAGGATCGGGACTAGAACCGGCAATAAAGCAGGAACAATCATGTTCTTAAGAGCACCGCGCGTCACGATATCAACTGCCTTGCCGTATTCCGGCTTGGCCGTACCTTCCATAATACCGGCAATGGTCCTGAATTGACGGCGAACTTCTTCCACGACTGCACCAGCCGTCTTGCCGACAGCTTCCATGGCAAAGGCGCCAAAGAGGTAAGGCAGCATACCGCCGATGAACAGGCCGACGATGACTTTAGGATCTTGCAACATGAACGAAAGCGGTTTGCCTGCGTCTGCAAATTCTTGGGTGTACGATGCGAACAGGACGAGAGCCGCCAAGCCAGCAGAAGCAATGGCATAACCCTTGGTCACTGCCTTGGTCGTGTTACCGACAGCATCCAAAGGATCAGTCACATTGCGTACTTCTTCCGGCAACTCAGCCATCTCAGCAATACCGCCGGCATTATCTGTAATCGGGCCGTAAGCATCAATCGTAACAATGATTCCAGCCAGTGAAAGCATGGCCATAGCCGCGATAGCAATGCCATAGAGCCCGGCCAGCGAGAAAGCCCAAAGGATGGCGATGCTGATCAAGATGACAGGCAAAGCCGTTGACTTCATGCTCATGGCTAAGCCGGCAATCACGTTGGTGCCATGGCCGGTCTGCGAAGCTTCGGCGATCTTTTGGACAGGTTTATATTTGGTTGAAGTGTAGTACTCGGTAATCCAAACCATGCCAGCTGTGACGAGCAAACCAATAAACGAGCACTTGAAGATCTCATAAGCGCCAACAGCCGAACCAACCGGGAAAAACTTGTAGGCTACGAACCAGAAGGCAATGGCTGCCAAAACTCCGGCCGCGATCAAGCCCTTGTACAAAGCACCCATGATATTTTTCTTCTCGCCCAAGCGGATGAAGAACGTACCGACAATGGATGTGATGATGGAGATGCCGCCAATGACCAAAGGATAGAGAATTACATTTGAGTTGCCTTTGAAGGCCAATGAGCCAAGCAACATGGCTGCCACGGCTGTCACGACATAAGTTTCGAATAAGTCTGCGGCCATACCGGCGCAATCACCCACATTGTCTCCGACGTTGTCAGCGATGACTGCTGGGTTGCGCGGGTCATCTTCCGGAATGCCAGCTTCCACTTTACCAACCAAGTCAGCTCCCACATCTGCAGCCTTGGTAAAGATGCCGCCGCCTAAGCGGGCAAAAAGCGAAATCAACGAACCGCCAAAACCCAAGCCGATCAAAGCCCTGAGATCGCCAAAGATCCAATAAAATCCGGTGACGCCAATCAAAGCCAAACCTACGACAAAAAGGCCGGTGACAGTCCCACCTTTAACAGCCACATCCAAGGCCTGCTTAAGGCCGGACTTGGCAGCCTGCGTAGTGCGCACATTGGCCCGGACAGACACGCTCATGCCGATGTAACCGGCCAAACCAGAGAGAACGGCACCGATTAAGAAACCAAGCGCCATCTTCCAACCGAGCGTTAACCAAAGGAGCACCAGGACAACGACACCGATATAGGCAATCACCTTATATTGGCGCGCTAAATAAGCCTTGGCGCCTTCTTGGATGGCCTTGGAAATTTCCACCATCTTGCCTTCGCCGGGGCTCTGTTTAAGGATCCAGGTGACAAGATAGGCGCCCCAACCCAGGGCTATAAGCGCTGCAACCAGCGCGAAAACAAAATAGGATGTCATACTTAAAATTAAGAATTAACAGTTAAAAATTAACAAATTACTAGCGAAGGTTAGCAAAATGGGGCTAAACCGTCAATAAAAACAAAAAACCGGATTGAGTCTTACTCATCCGGCAGTAGAGACGACGCGGCACTCGCCGAGATTACTCTTGCTCTTCTTCCTCTTCCTCTTCCTCTTCTTCCTCTTCGTCGTCTTCGGGGGCCTTGTCTGCTGCTTTGGCCGCAACCTGTGCGTCTTGCCAAGACTTGAGGATGGCGGGCCAGTCATCGATCTTCATGCCCAGTGAAAGCCCCATGCTCGCGATAATACTCTTGACTTCCTTGAGCGACTTGCGGCCGAAGTTCTTGGTCTTGAGCAAATCTTGCTCGCTGCGCTGGACGAGTTCCCCGATGAGCGTGATGTTGGCGTCTCGCAGGCAATTATACACCCTCACGCTTATATCCAATTCGTCGACCGAGCGAAAGAGATTCTGGTTGTAATCCTTCAGGGGATCCAACGGACGGGTCGGCGGAGGCGGAGGCGGTGGGACAGGCTCTTCGATTTCCTTGGGTGCGCAGATGCGTTTGTTATACTTATCCCAGGTTCGCTGAAGCATTTTCGCAGCATGCCCCTGGATCTGGCTGAGCGGAGTCTTGGCCGGCATCGGTTCCAATTCGGCCATGGTCCCGTTGGGATAGACCAACGTGATTCCGACCTGCTCCTGTCCTTCGCCATCCGGCGGCGCTTCATGCAGCTTGATGACCGGGTCCTGCCACCACTCGCGCGGCTTGGGCGTAATGCTCCGGATCACCGCTCTGCCCAGCTCCGTGTAGAAACTGTCGGCAAGCTTGTTCAATAAGCCCGGTCCGCTCAACCCGAATTGCTTGACCGCGATGTCCTCGCTCATCGGTCGCCCATGAGGGATGCCCCAAACCGCTGCCACGATCTCTTCGGCTTGTCCTTCCCAGCGGCTGATACGGACTTCCTCCACCATTCGAGCGATGAAGGAAACCTTGTCATCTCCCGCAAACTTGTCCAAACGCAGATACTCCAAGATAGGATGTTTGATTTCTTCATCTTTTCCCATGACAACGCTCCATGTGTGAGGGTGCGAGATTGGATCGCATTGATGCGATTGAAAAAACCCTAGCAAAAACCAGGGCATTTGTCAAGGTTCAGGTGCCCTAAAAATACGGTCTCGACCGATGCTTCAGAGGCGCGAAGTAATGGTTCGCTTCAAATCTTCCAGCCCAGTGCCTTTAAGCGATGAGACAAAGACCGGGGTCATGGCCTTGTATTGTTTCTTCAAAGCAGCTTTGGGGATTTTCTTCTTTAAATCAGTTTTATTGAAGACATAAACCTTGGGCGTCTCCCCTACCCCGAGCTGTGCGAGGATCTTTTCAACTTCCTCAATTTTCTCGTGCATGAACGGGTCGCTAACATCAATAACATGCAAGATAAGCTCGGCATCAATCGTTTCTTCGAGCGTGGAACGGAAAGCGTCGATGAGTTGGGGCGGCAAATCTTGAATGAAGCCGATGGTATCGGACAACAAAACACTCGTCCCTTGACGTCCTAAAGAGTCCTTTGAGTCCTCGTGGATCTGAGGGAGCCAGAGCTTGGCGACCCTTGTATCCAAGGTCGCAAACAATTCGTCAGCCACATACGCGCCTTTGCGCGTCAGAGCATTCAAAAGCGATGACTTACCGGCATTAGTATAACCGACAATGGAAGCCGTCTTAAGCCCAAGCCTGTCGCGCCGCGTGCGGTGCGTGTGATGCGTGTTGGATATTTTCTCAAGTTGGTTCTTAATTGACCTTTCCTGCTCGGCCAAATGGCGTTTCATGATTTCGATATTTGTTTCGCCCAAACCGCGTGTGCCAATGCCGCCGGCTTGTTGCGAAAGCTCCAAACCCATACGAAAGATGCGCGGACCCATGTGGCGAATGCCGGCGAGCCTGATTTGCAGCTTGGCCTCGATAGTCGTGGCATGTTTTTGGAAAATCTTTAAGATCATGTCAATACGGTCCCAAACAGCGATATGGTCTCGTTCCACCTTTTTTTCAATATTGAAAATCTGATGCGGCTTTAAAATATTGTTAATGACAATCAGCTCAACTTTTTCGGCTTTGGCCATGGCTATCACTTCGTCCAATTTACCGGAGCCGACGTAAGTCTTGTAATCAGGCAAAGCGCGCCTTTGCACGATTTTAACAACCACAATCCCGCCATAAGTCTTGGTCAAATTATCCAATTCATAAATACGCCGCTCAGCGACTCTGTTTTCCATCCGCGGCGGGATGACGTCTATTAATATGGCTCGCGGTTTGCTTGAAAGCATAATCAGACTTTATACCAAAGCAAAGGCAAAGAACAGGTATGAGCAAATAGTTCCAAAGATAAGTCCGCCTATAACGTCTATCGAGTCATGGGCACGCAACCAAACCCGGGACCAACCGACAATGATCGGCCAGAGCAGAAACAACCAAGACCACCAGCGTAATTGCGGGATCAGCAAAACCCAAGAAACAATCATGACGGCAGCAACGGTGTGCGAGCTGGGAAAGCTAAAACCATAAGTTTTAACTTTAACTGCTTCTCCCCGCATGACCGGCCTGGGACGTCGGATAATCAACTTTAAACCTTCTGACGCTAAAGTTGGGATAAGCACCCAAAGGATTAACTTGTATTCCTTGTCCAAAGGTATGGGGTGGACTAAATGGACTAAAATAACCGAGCAAATAATGCCCCACCAGCTGCTAATCATGCTGACTGTATGTGCAATAATTGTCCGTTTTTCGCCTGGCATAAATCCATGATAGCACGGACGACGCTATCTGAACTTTATTGATTATGTCAACGGGTTGGCGCTGGAGCCATCATGGTCTTAACTCCGCCTCCGCTGGATCCCTCGCCGTAATATGGAGTTGGATTTTCGGTTTCAACAACTGGATATTTCACTTCTCCTTGCTTAGTCAAATCATTCAAGTGATGAAGTTGAATGCGATCATTGGACAAAGTGATTAACGAATCATCGGCGTATAACACACGTTGGATATCGTTATCGTAACTGCCATAATAATAACCGGACTTTAGGAACGCGTCATCATTCTCGTGATGAGTGATCCTGCCTAACAACTGGAAGCCTTTATCTAAAGTCAGACGATAGACATAAGCGCCTTGGAAAGTGAAGTCGCCATACTCACTCCCCTGACTCTCTGGATTGTTTTTGACATCAGGAGACAACTCGGCTAATCGAATAGGCAAAGCCAGCAGCTGTTTAGTCGGCGAATACAAGAAAGCCTTGTGATCGTTTAAGGCCGGTGAATCAGTCCCGCGGTCGCCAATCTCCGTCTTCCACATTTCTTTTGGATGATTGACGTCTGTCACGTCAAAGACAGCCAACTTCATGCCTTGATACCAGGCAAAAGACTGCTCGGCCGCATCAACTGCGTTTTTGCCCACGCCAATGATATGGTTTTCATCCATAGGATGCAGGTAGTCAGAAAATCCTGGAATCTTAAGCTTGCCAAGGATGGTCGGCGCGTCAGGATTTGATAGATCGAGCACAAAGAAAGGATCAACTTTTTTGAAAGTCACAATGTAGCCGCGTTTGCCCACAAAACGCACAGAATAAATCGTCTCGCCCGGCGCAATCCCTTCTATCTTGCCGCGCGCTTTCATGTCAGAACCCAAAACATGCAAGTTATTGGTTGATGGTTTTTCATGATCCCATGCCCAACCAATGGTCGTGGCCGCCCGCAAGTTGCCGTCAGTCTCATCCAAAGAAAATTGGTTCAACAAGCGCCCAGGCACAGTACCTCTGGATTGGTACTTAATAACTCCGTCTTTTAAGGCAAACTTATAAATGACAGTCCTTTCGCTGGCTTGGGTGCTTAAATCCAAACTGTCGCGTATTGGTTGGTAGTTGTAATCTTGGCGGGCAGCATAAAGGTTGTCCGTCGAAGCATAGACTGTCTGGCTGGAACCCAAAATCACGTTGCGTTTAATCTCGCCTGTACCGGACATGGGCAAAGAAGCCACGGCCAAATATTCGCGCGTTGGCTGTTGGTCAAAATAGGCTACGTCGCCGCAACGAGCCATGGGCTTAAAGTCTGTACCTGCTTTGCTATCGCGATAAGCCGGGACTAAATCTTTTTCGCTGGGCACAAGCGTTGGTTCTTCCCAAGGTGATGAAGCATTCATGACAAAATAAACCATGCCATTAATCATCCTGGTGCTGGAAAGCGAGCCGTCAAATTCAACTGTCCTGATTTTTTTGGGATGCGCCTTATCACTCACGTCCCAAACTTGGGCGACAGTCACCGATTGTCCGCGCCAAGGCATTACCGAGGTACGTTGTACGTTGTACGCAGTACGTCCGAGAGGATAAACTTGGTTTTCCCATTTATTGCCAATGACCATCAGGCGATTGCCTTGTAAATATAAATCCTGGGCCTGCATATCTTTATCCATATCAGTCGATGACATAAGGGCAATGCGACTTGTTGGACGTATTTTAGAAACTTCTAGCCTGTTCTTAGAAAGATGGTAAACATATGTCCCGTCTTGTTTCACGATATCAGCCTCGTCTACGCCTTGGACTTGGATGTTGGTTTGTGAATAATCGCTTGCCACCTCATCAACACCGGCGCTTCCTGCTACCATTGATTTTTGTGAAACACTGGCCGTCGGCATGGCCAAATCTTCCATCATATACATCCCGCGGTTGGTCTGGGCTTTGGCAATCTGCGACTCAAGGGCAGAACATGACGCAAAAGTGTTCACACCTTGATCAGCGGGCCAGGGCCAATCAGGCACTTGTATTTTGACGGTTGGCAATGGGGTAAAACCCAAAGAAGCAACAAGCGAAGAAGTCATGAGCGAGGTCATGGCTTTTAGCAGAAAGTCGGTAATTATCATATTAAAAAGCATTAACAATAGGGTATGACTTTATTAGCATAACTCACAACTCAACTAAACGCGAATGATTGGGTTGTCGTGACACGGATGTCATAAAAAAATGACCGCTGTCAAAGCGGTCGAGGGGGAGATGTCACTGTGGAAGGAGGGGGTTGTCACTGTGGTAGGTGGATTGTGGCTTTTGATTTACGACGGAGCCAGCAGACCGTCTTCGTTCTTGGTCATCCGCCGGAGCGGATGATTAATTCCTTGGCTTGCCGACCTCTGTCGGCTCGTCCGGGCCGGCACCCCACCCTGTCGAGGGTGGAGCTCGGCCTGCCTTGCGACGCTTTCTCCATCGGTGGTACTCGTACATACCGATGCAGATGACCAGCAGGATGAAAGCTGCGACCAGCAGCCTTGTACCTGACTTGCCCTGGCACCACGTGCCAAACCGTCCTAGACTGACAGGCGGATGGGCCGCAGGCTTCTTCCCGTTGACAGTCACGTTGATCGTTG
>JAQULH010000019.1:20168-23117 GCA_029004215.1 Patescibacteria group bacterium
AGCAGGATGAAAGCTGCGACCAGCAGCCTTGTACCTGACTTGCCCTGGCACCACGTGCCAAACCGTCCTAGACTGACAGGCGGATGGGCCGCAGGCTTCTTCCCGTTGACAGTCACGTTGATCGTTGGACTGTCGGACGGAGGCGGTTGCGCGTTGGCAGAAGAGGCAGCGTCGCTGTCCATGGACGCCGTAGGCGTCACGAGCGGCACTTCGATGCTGTCCATCGTCGGTGCGGGAGGAGGACTTTCGTCGACCTGTGCCTGTTTGGGCTGCTCAGCCGGAGGTTGATCCGGCTCCTTGGAAGGAGCGGCCTGCACAGTCGCGATCCCCTTGATGGGCAGTACGATCGTGCGACCGGCCTGGAGCGCGAAGTTGAACTCGCCGTCGCAAGCATTCATGAAGTCGGGGTCAACCGGCCCCATGAGCTTGGCCTTGTCGTACGACCTGGCCTTCATGCGGTCAGCGTCGAGCGCCACCTTGTTGCCGTGCCAGCACGAGCCAATGAAGTCTGCGTACTGGTTGCCTTCGTAGGTGTAGACCGCTTTCCAGTCCACTTCGTACTTCTTGGCGAGAAACGAGCTGCGAACCGTGTAGAACTGGCCGCCGGGCTTGACGTAGATCACGGCTCGCACCGGACTGGCCGATACAAGAACGAGATTTTCACCGAGCTCAGGAGCACCCTTGTACGGATTGTCATCGACACGGGCAACCTGGGGCGCAGTCGGCGCGACCGTCGGCTTGGTTGCAAGCTTGGGTTGCGTGATCGGCTTGGGCGCTGCCTTGGGCGCGTCGTCCTTGTACGGATTGTCATCCGGCATGGAGCTGACGCGGGGAGGCTGAGCCTTGGGAGCCGGAGGCGCTGAGCTGGCAGGAGAACTGGCGCTTGCTGATGAGCTTGGGTCGGCCAAGGGCCGGGTCATCTGCGCAAGCAGGAAGGCACGTTCTTCGATGCTCACGTTCGCCACGCGATGCTTGATGGCTCGCGGCTTTGCCGTTGCGGGCTGGACGCGTGGGCGTCCATTCACCGCAGCAAAGACCCTGTCGTCCTTCGAGTTGGCCTGGGCAGCAATCACGTTGCAGCCCAAGGTGTAGATCGGAGGAGGGTTGGCGAGGCGCGTGTAGCCGGACCGGACGCGCGCCATGTGGGCGGCGTAGCAGGTCTGGAAGTTCCGCGCGTCGCGGAGTTGGCTGAGTGTACTGTGCGCGGAGTGCAGGATCGAGCATTTGTTGACCATGCAGGCGATCGCCTTGGGGTCGAACTTCATGCCGTCTCCATCTCCATGACCCTCCCAGAAACCCAGGAGAGACGGATCCATCTGTGCGAAGACGCTTCGCTGATCCGGCGACAGCACGTTGGATTGGGCCATCGATCGCCCAGAGAGCAAGACGACCACCAACAACGTGATCAGACCGACGAGTAAACGTCTCATTGTTCACCTCTTGAAATAGTCCCCAAACCCATTCTGGGGATTTTTTATGTTGTATTGTTTTTACGGAATTGTCAAGCCCAAATGACAAAAAAGGCCACAATCAAGCCTAAAACGATGCGATACCAGGCAAAAGGCGTGAAATTTTTGTGGCTTATGTAAGCCATAAACCATCGGCTGACAAGATAGGCTGAAACAAATGACGCTAGAAAGCCTAAAGCCAAAAGAATGACTTCTGACCCTGAAATCGGGGCACTATATTTAAGCAAAGAATAACCACCGGCAGCCAGCAAGGTCGGAATGGCCAATAAGAAAGAAAAACGTGCAGCTGCCGGACGAGCATAGCCTAAAAGCAACAGACCAATGATTGTCGCCCCGGAGCGAGAAGTCCCGGGCACCAAAGCCAAAGCCTGCACCAAGCCTATGATGATTGCATCACGATAACTGACAGTATCTTTTTGGCCTTGCGACTTGCGGGATTCTAAAATCAAAAAAATAATCCCATAAAATACCAGGGCAGCTGCGACGACAATGGGCGTGAATAAATATTGTTGAGCAATCTTGCCAAATAAAAAACCAATGATAGCTGTTGGTATAAAAGCGGCTAAAATAGTCCCCCATTTGTTTTTCAACTCACTGAACTTCCAACTCGCCGGCCAAATATCTTTCCAGAACAAAACAATAACTGCCAAAATAGCACCTGATTGAATTACAATATCAAAAAGCTTTGTAAACGGTTCGCCAAAAGAAAACCACTGGTTGACCAAAATTAAATGTCCGGTGGATGAGATGGGCAAAAACTCTGTCACGCCTTCGACCAAACCAAGGATAAGAGATGTGAGATAGGAAATCATATTTATGGTTTTTCTTCTATTTGCTTGGTCTGATCTTCTTTATCTTGCAAATAAAGCCTTGAGGCATGAACCAGATAAGCGATCGCTAAAGCCGTAATGCCAATATCATCCAGCCAACCAATGATTGGAGCAATGTCAGGAATTAGATCAATCGGCCAGATAAGATATAAAACAGCTAAACCGATTGCAGCTTTAGGTTTCCAGTCAGCTTTAGGGTCCCGCATAAAGCGGATCAGCCCAAACCAATTGGGGGTGAATGAATTTTGGCGCATACTTTAAAAGATCTGCGCTTTATTTGTACCAGAAATTAATCGGTCCTGTGGGCAAGATATACATTTTAAATACATCAACCGGTACAACCTGTTCTTGCGTACCATAGGCATAAGCAATGACTTGGTATGGAGGGAATATGAAGTTAATTCCTTCGTCAGTCAGGTTAAAATTCTTATAATTGTCGGCTTTGGGGTCAGCTCCTTCGGGAAACCAGGCCGCTTCCTTCTGCCCGTTCTGCTGGGCATCCTTTAGAAACTTTTTTCCAAGTTCTGTTTTTGAGTAAGTCGCGATAGCTCCCAGATAATCCGAAGTTGGTTTGAACAAATCCGACAAAGCCAAAAACTTTGAACTATTCGTATTAAACAAGAAGGTCTTATATGTGGTATTGGGATGAG
>JAQULH010000020.1:0-5339 GCA_029004215.1 Patescibacteria group bacterium
GTTCTGCTGACCTGGATACCATGTTGCGATTTCAGCCGCAGTAGCAGCTATCAGCCTCGGCTTCATCGACGAGGTCGTCGTTGAGGGAATAATCTTCCTGCTCCAGGAACAGTAGGCAGCGCGGGCAGTCGTCGGTGTGAGGCGGGAGCTCGATTCCGGCAATCTGCATGGCTTCCTTGTATGCCGGGAACTCCACGCAGCGCGCGTCTTCCGGGCACAGGTCAACGATGACCTGGGCGATGAGCTTGCGCGCAGCACTCTCGTCATACGGCCGCATGATCATGACCTCGAACGCGCAGGCCGCGGCCGCGAGGTGCACGTTCATATTGTAGAGCTCGTGGTTGCTGCGGCAGAATTCGTAGTAATCCTGCTCGTCAGTGAGCCGCAGGGCGAACAGCACGTCCTGCACACGCGGGATCTCGGGCACCGCTGCGTTGATGCAGTGGCTGAAGCGGATACCGGACTTCAGGACCTCTTTTTTCATGGAGTTTCTCCTTGTGATGTGCGGTTCCGAAAACAAAACCAATGGCATAATATAGCATAAATTAGCCATTTTGTCAATGTCCGCACCTGCTTGTTGACGGGTTTTGGCTAATTTTAGGGACTTAAATAAAGAGCTCTTTTCAGTTTTTAGTTTCTGGTTTAGACTATCGCCATATGGAAAAGAAAATCGCCAAAGTAGTAGTTGACCGCGAGCTGTGCATCGGTGCTGCGCCGTGCGTTGTTGTCGCGCCTAAAGTTTTTCAACTTGATAATGAAAATAAAGCGGTTGTCGTTGACCAACACGGGGCTGATGATGATACGATCTTGTTGGCTGCCCAATCCTGCCCGGTTCAGGCCATAAGTTTATTTGATGAAGAGGGTAATCAGATATATCCGTAAAAAAAAGTCCGCGACTGGGAGTCGCGGGTGGAGGTGAGAGAGACGGCTTAGCCGCCTTTTTTCAATATTGCGAGCAGTTCATCCGGAGGTGGGGGCACGCCATCTTCGCAGATGAGCGTTTGCTGCTTGGGACGCATCGGAGGCTTACCGTCAGCCGGCTGTCGAACGTAATCCAGCGTCGCTTCATCCAGCTGGGAATCTGTCCATGGCCTGCCCTGGGTTTCGTGGGGCGGAGCTTGTGAGGGCACCGTCACCACGTCCCAGGTTTGGGTCTGGTTCTGGTCCTCGGCAGCCTGTCTCCGAATTTCTGACATATCCATTGCCCTGGTGACTTGGACAACTTCTGTAACCGGAGTCAGCTCAATGGGTGGGGGCGGAATGGTTGATGCGGGGCGCTTGGCAGCTTCTTCCCGGATAGCCCTCATGTCCATCGTCTGTGTGACCTGGGGAGCAACTCGCACGACAGGCGCTAGGACAATGGGGGGAGCAGGAAGAGCCGGCACAACCACAGCCGGTGGTTGCGGATCGCCTTCCTTGCGTCCGAAGGGAATAGTCTGCCGATCGTTCGCATCGTCTGCCGGGCCTATCTCGATGAGTTCTGCTGCCTCTTCGGCTTCGCCGATTGGCAGAAGCTCGTCATCGTCGACATCAGCGCAATCGCCATCAGCAACCTCGCTGATGACAACCGCCGTGGCTGCTTTGCTGGCCGAAGAGACTGCAGCCGCCGCTTGCTGTGGTGACTCAGCGGCTCGTTCGAATGCTTCCTCGAACATGGCGTCCAATTCGTCGTCGCTCGGGCCGTTGGCAAGGCTCTGAATCGCTTGGACAGCCGGCAGGTCAGGGCAGTTCTGCTCGATCCATCGTGCTTGGTCGATGAGTTGCTTGCGGATGTCATTGAGCTCCCGGACGTCGATTGCGGTCAGTTGAAGTCGCGTTTCCTGAGACTTGATTTGGCTTCGCAGCTTCCGCAGCTCTTCGCGCAACTTCGTTTCCCTGTCATGAGTGGAGTTGAGCTCTTGCCTGAGTTGGCCGATCTCGAGCATGCGCTTCATCTGATCGGGCGTGACAGCGGCTGGCTTGGGCGCCTCTTCCTGTTCTTGCTGCAAGCTTTCCACTAAGGCATTCGCCGAACGCGCACTGCCAGCCTCTTTCTCGGCCCGCTCGTATTGATGCTTGATCATGAGCTCGGTCTCGGCGATTTCTCTGTCATGCCCTGCGAGCAAGCTGGAAATGATCCTCACGAGTTGGCCTGGGTCTTTGGACCGCAGGCTTTCCTCCGTGATTTTCTGGATCGTAGTTTCTCCGACGGCCTTGAGCACGAGGTTGATCCCCACGCGTACGGCATGGAGGTATGCCAGCCGCGGGTTCCAGTAACCGCCATCTGGCCGTGGCTCGATCTTTGCGAGCAGCAGCGTGCCCAGGCCATTGCAGCCAGGCAGCACGACCGCTCTTTGTACCGAGCCCTTCTTGACGCAGTAGATGCGGGTATCGGAAGGGTCGACCTCAATGATCTCGCCGTTCTTGTAGCTAGTGATCTCATCAAGAGCGGTGTTCGCTGACGAATGATTGCTTGGACCGGGTTTCGGGGTGGGTTTTTTCGTTTCCATCACTCCGCTCCTTTCGAAGAGCGTATTGGTTTCAGTTTTGGTCAACCTTATACCGAATGGTTGATTATACAAAGAAATGACACCCTGTCAAGACACGTCGGTCGCGACCGACGTGTCAAGCCGCTAGCAGCCTCCGGATGTTCCTGCGCAAGTGTTGTCCTGATCTTTCATAATACAAGTCTTCTTGGCTAACCTTGGCCGGCAATTCATCCAATTTATAGCCCAAAGAAGCTAGATTAATACTATCAAATGTCGTAATTATTTGGCTACCAATATTAAAAGAAGGGAAAACTGCCACAATGGAAGACTTATCCTTAAGTATCGGACGTAATGCTTTGAGAGTATCAATCCAGAGTTGTGAGATTTGCGCCGCGTTTTTTTTCAATTCTTGGACAGACTCGCGTCCTTTGAGCAACGGGCCAAGCCAACCCTCGGTGACAATAGCATCGACTGATTTAAGCGGAAGATGTTGGGCGATAGTTTTGACATCAGATATAAAAGTTTGAAACCGCGCTTGGTCATCCGGCTGGATTATTTGTTCCCGTTCGAGCCATTCGAGATTATTTTTCGTATCCTTGATTTGCTGTGCATCTATATCGCTGCCAATAATTTTTTCAGCAGTCGTGGCTAAAGCAGCTTCCATCAGCACAGTGCCTGAACCGCAAAAAGGATCAAGCAAAGTCCCGTCTTCAGGCACCTGCGCCAAGTTGACCATCATGCGGGCCAGCTTGGGCGGTAACATGCCATTCACATCATCGCGGCAAGGGCGGCCGTAGTCGCGCAGACTCCAGGCATCGGCATCTTGCACCTGCGTCGTGCGTCCCAAAAAAACTTTGCCTTTCTCAATTATCAAACAAAAATCAGCATTAGGCTTTTCAGTCAGGTGGCATTTGGCCACGGCAGCCGGGGAAAGTGGTTCTCCGCCCTTGCCGCTGACCCAACGCACTTTCCATCCAAGTTCCTTGAGAGCTTTCTTGATATGGATCGGATATTTTTCAAAAATCTTTTTTTGTTTATTGTCACTGCCATAGGTTGTCCAGCCAAACTCAAGAGCTCCAACTTCCTGGTTCTGGGTAATAATCTTTGCGATGTCTTGGGGTTTGAGACTCAACCCATCTGATTCCAGGATGATGTCGCCAAGTTTAACCGTTCCTCCCAACGAGTCCATGAGCCTATCGTCACGCCAGCCAGGGAGGTCAACGATGCAGGCATTGGGCGCTTGGGAAATTAGCCTGGATGTTGATTCCAATGTTAAAAATTCCGCTAAAGAAAGCCTTGGATGGTTGCCGAATATTAGGAAATGCTGGCTCATATAAATCAATGATTTTGATCTTGGCCATGATAGCAGGCTTTTAAGCCCCTGTCAGTTGACCAAAACCGAAAAAAATGGTGGGCTAGTGGTATCCCGTATGGTGAAATAAGAGCAAGGGAGCTCTTCGACAACCTGTTTAACCGGACAACCCAGAAAGTTGTCTCGCAAAGGAGTACGACCATGAACTCACGTTCCATGCTGTGCATTTCGTGTTTGAGTGTGTGGCGGAGGGCGTCGTCGTTCGTGGCCCTCCTGATCTCTTGCATCGTCCTGTTGCTCGCCAGTCGCGCACAGGCCGCTCTGCCCATGCCCGGTCCCAAGCCGGCTCAACAATGTATCAATGTCTACGACAAGGATTTGGAGATTGGTGACCAGCACTTCGCGGTCATCACCATTTCCGCGGGCGTGCCCAACTGCCAACTGCGCAGAGCCTACAGGATGTTCCCTGTGCTGGGCGATAACGGCCAACCGCTCAGTGAGAACGAGTGGCTGCGATCCGTTTACGCGGCCAACCAGGGAAAGAGTCCGGCCGTGCGCCGCGGTTGCGTCCCAACCTTCAACCACCAACCTCCTGAAGACGCGACCGAAGAAGAGAAGAAGATCTGCGCCGATGGCGTGGTCAACTACTTTGGCATCGAGTCGCAAGGCGGACGCGTCTACATCCACATCCCCACCACGCGGATGTACACCTACTTTGAGCAGCAAGCGCTGGCGGCTTCCAAGGCCTGCTCGGTGCTCGGACGCATCCCGAATCCGACTGACCAGGTCAAGAAGGCGCTGGAAGATTGCGCCAAGAGCCAGGTCAAAGGCGAGAACCAGAAGCCCATCCTGCCTCCTGTCGAAGCTGATAAGTCAGAGGAGCCGACTGAAGACGCGACAACGCTCAGGAGTTTCCTTGTGACGGCCAAGTTGCAGGTGGCATCGCTCAAGATCCAGGTCACACACCTCAAGTATGACCTGCAAGCGGCTTTGATCAGCCGTCACTTCTTTGCCAATTCCTTTACGCTGAGCACGGCATGCCTCGGGCTCACCCTGATCGGCGGTGCAAGTTTGGTACGGAAGAACCGGCGGCTTAAGAAGCGAGTTAAGGAACAGGCTGCGGAGCTGGCTGAAGCTCAAGCCGTTGCCTCGACTGCTGTTGAGACGGCACAGGTCAGTGCAGCCAGGGCGGAGCAGGCTAACAGTGAGTTGGAAACGCTAAGGATGAAGCAGGGATTGGATACTGCTGATGCCGGCGCGCTCGAGCCTGTAATCGCTAAGTTGCGGAAGGACCTGGCTGATAAGCAGGACGAGTTGGCCGCGCAAATCACTCTAAGCGCGAAGAACCTGGCTGATGAGCTAGCGGCGAAGGATAAGTCCTACATGGATATTTCCCGCCGGCACCATGAGGAAAAAGACCGCGCCCGGCACGAGTCTGAAAAGATCATTGCCGAGCTGCGCTCACAGCTCGCCAAGAGCGAGCAAGCACTTCGTGCCGCGCAAGCGACGACACCTACCACAGTGACACCCACCCCACCTACCACAGTGACACGCGCCCC
>JAQULH010000020.1:5439-22228 GCA_029004215.1 Patescibacteria group bacterium
CACCTACCACAGTGACACCCACCCCACCTACCACAGTGACACGCGCCCCGGCAGTAACCTGCCCGGCCGCACAACCCTCGTATCGGAAGAATACTCTGGATTTCCAGCCACCGAGCGCTGAACAAATCGAGAACGCAGTGCTGCGAAAAGGCTTGCTCCGCATCATCGACAGCCGGAGCGCCAAAGAGTCAAAGGTACTCGAAGGCGTTGAGGCAGATGTACTGGTGGCGCGGGCCGTTGAGCTGGTCAACCAAGACCAGACGAGTATCGCAGTCTCTTCTCGTGCCGGCTTCGAAGTCTCCGCGCTTGATGACCTCGATAACTTCGAGCTGTCGTCTTACGCGTTGAGTATCTTCAAGGAAGCTGAGCAGCGGTTGCTGAAAGGCGAGCGATTGGAGATTTTTGTGCAGGCCACGGATGACCTGCGAGCCGCTTGGAGATTCTTGAAGTCTACCAGGCTGGTACTCTCTTCAGCGCTCGACATGCTGGTCGGCGACCGCGACAAAGATTTCTTCCTGGATGACGCAGTAGTCCTGGCCCAGATGCTTGGTATCAGCCAGGGACCGCAGCCTGCCAAGGAAGTCCGGAGTTGCAGTAAAGACACCATGGTTCCTCCAGACAAGATCCCTGCTCCAGGTGGCTCATAAAGCCAGCCTGGCGCAGCGTAGCACCTAGACTCTTGCTTCTTCGCAAGGGTCGTTTTTTTTGCTTAGAAACAGTTGACATTTGGCTTAAATGATGGTGGGCTAGTAGCGGCCCATGTGCTGAAATATGGGTGCTCATCGACATTTTGTTTAACCGGACAACAAGGAAAGTTGTCTCAACATAGAGGAGAAACGACCATGTCACCACGTTGCATGCTTTCAGTAGTGTTTTTGCATGTTTGGCGGGGGAGGGCATTGTCGTTGATCGCCTTCCTCCTCACCCTGCTGGCACCGCTTGCGGCGCTGGCAGACGACAACCCGTACCACGATCCTGATCTCTGTATCCGAGGCGGCCAGAACGTCACAGTCGACGGCAAGATGTATACCAAGATCAACATCAATGGCCACCTGGAGCAGGAGAATCCGCGGCAATGTAGCCTGCGGACGGCTCACCCGATGTATCCGATTTTGGGTGACTCGGGCAAGCCGCTCGGGCAGCAAGAGTGGTTGCGCAGCGTTTACGCCGCCAATCAAGGAACTCATCCTACGGTGTTGCGAAAATGCGTGCCGAACAGTTCACCATCGCCCAATGCCACAGCAGAAGAGTTGGCTGAGTGTCCGCATAGCTTTATCAACTACATGGATGTGCCGTCCAACGGTTGGATCGCTTGGATTCTCATCCCGCGCCAACCGGTTTCGACCTGGGGAGAGAAGCAAACCTCGGCTGCCAAGAGTGCGTGCTCCGAAGCGACCAGCGACGAAGCCAAGAAGAACTGTCAGATCGCCGGTTTCGGTCAAGCCGAGAAGGGACAGCCCCTGGTAATCAAGACGCCAACCTTTCAGGATGAACTCAATCTCAGGCTGATGGCAGTCGAAGTGAGTTTGTTCGAGGGCTCGTTGTCGCTGGCTTTGACCCAGAACACCATGATCGGCGAGCATAACCGCAAAGTGGCATATGTTTGGCTGGCCGTCGCCGTCTTGTTGGCCATTGCGCTTACCGTCGTCTCTCTGGCGGCGGCCAGTACGATTCGCTCGCTCATAAAGCAGCTCAAGGAAGCCAGGCAACAGAAGACGCTTCCGACGGGCGCGACGCTGTCTCTCCAGAACAAACGCTTGCAGGAGGAGCTCGAGAAGGCCAACCAGACCATCCATCGGCTCTCTTCTGTGGATCATGGACTCGAGTTGGATTTGCTGCGACAGCAGCACAATGCCGAGCTCGCCGAGGTCAATCGTCAGAAGGGCAAAGAGATCACTGGACTGCGCGAGGAGTTGAGTCGCAAGAACCGCGAAGTCCAAAACAATGATCACCTCGCTGCGCAGTTCGAAGGCCAAGCCGCCGGCTTCCAGTACCGTGCCAGGGAGCTTGTAGTATATGGCGAGGAGCTCCAAACCCAGAACGGTGAGCTCGTTGCGAAGCTCAAGGGCCAAGCCGCCGGCTTCCAGTACCGCATCAAGGAACTGGAAAACAAGCAAGCGGCCAATGACAACGAGTTTATTGCGTTGCTGGCCGAAAAAGATCAAACGATTGCGGCCATCATGAGCCGCGTCGAAGAACTCCAGGCGCAGCTCAAGGCTGCGAATGACAATGCCGCGCAAGCGACACCACCTACCACAGTGACAACTCCCCCTACCACAGAGACAATAACCCCACCTACCACAGAGACAGAGCAGCCGGCCACCACGCAACGTGGTTTCCCGGCCGTTACACCACCGGCTGACCCAGGTCAGCCGCAACCTACTCAACAACGCGATCTCCAGAGCGAAGCAGACGCGTTCAAGAGCGGCATGCCGGAAATCATCTTCTTGCTTGGGGGCGATCCTCAGGTACTGGTTGATGCAGAGCCCGAAGCTATCATGATCCGGGCGATCGAGTTGGCTTCTGACAAGAACGCCAAGGTCGTCGGGCTCGAATCGTCGCTCAAGGATGCTCGTGATCAGCGCAAGACGGCTGAAGAACAGGTGTCTGCTCATAAGCGAACCATCGGCCAGTTGAACGTGCAGGTAGAGCAAGAGACCCAAGCCAAGGTCCAGGCTATTTCCCGCGAGATTGTCCTACAGGAAGTAGTTGACGGTTTCCAGGACAAGGCAACAGAGCCCGAGAAAAAGGTTTTGGAAGCTTTGTTCAAGGCAGCCCAGTTGGGACAGGATGTTGCGACTCTGCAGTTCAGCGTGCACAAGGCGGAGACCGGGCAGCAGGTAGCTGAAAGGGAACGCGACCAGGCAACTGGAGCGTGCTACCAGCTCAACCTGCTCTACATGTTCAGCCAGATCGCCTTGCAGAAGGCAGTGTCTGGGTCCGACTGTGTCCCTGGAGTTCAGGCTAGCGAATCTTGGGCCGGCCCCGAAGCGGTTACTGTGCCGAAGAGGGCCACGCTCAGTCCCCAGGTCGAACACTCCACCGTGATCTCAAAAGATCAATTGGATCAAGGTCAGGCTGGGCAGCAGGCGGTAACTCCATTCGTCAGAGTCGAACCTTCTCCCCACCCCAGGACTATACCCATGCCTCCTCCAAGGCCTGAGCCTGAACCCGAAAAGTCAGGCCAAGGCAACGGATAGATAACACCCCCGCAGCTCTCTCTTTGCAGGGGGTCTTTTTTTAGCTGACATTCGATGTCATCCTGAGCGCAGTGAGTTTGACGAACGTAGTCGAAGGATCTGGATGTCTTGACTTTTGAGGGGGCCTATACTAATGTGGGGCCATTAACCATTAATTGCTTGCTGGCCACGACCACGCGTTTTTCGCCAAGGAAAGCGTAAAAAGGTCTCCGCGAACAGCGGACGTGCAAGTTACTATGCGACTTTACGAGTTGCTATACATCATCCCGGCCACGCTGACGGACGAAGAAGTCAGCCAAGCTGAGAATGAAATCCAGGCGCTGATTCAGCGCTATGGGGGCGTTCCCAAAGAGAGCCGACGTTTGGGAAAATTTCGGCTTACCTATTTAATCAAAAAGGTCAGGCACGGACATTATGTCCTGACTTACTTCGAAGCTGAACCCTCGGCTGTAGCCAAGATCAACGAGGCGTTGCGCATCCACGAAAAAGTTTTGCGCCACATGATCCTGCGCGCCGATGAAGCAGGGGGCAGTGAATTCAACATGGTCCAGTTCCAAGAGATCGTGGTTGAGGGTGGACCAAAGGATGAGCGCAGCCGCCGCCGCAAGGCAGAAGCTGATAAAGCTAAGGTCGCAGATGATGTAAAAGCCGCAGCCGATCTCGAGCAGAAGCCGGAAGCGGTCAAGGAAGAAGTTAAGCCTGTTGAGGAAGCCTCCAAAATAACCGCTGAGGAATTGGATCGTAAAATTGATGCCGCTCTTACCGACAATACATAAAAATATTAAACAAGTTCAATTATTAATTTGTTAATCGTTAATTGTTAATTGAATTAGTATGTCCATGAGCCTGAACCGTGCCACTATCATCGGTAATCTGACCCGCGACCCGGAGTTGCGGAATACGACCAGTGGCCAGAGCGTAACCAATTTTTCAGTAGCTACTTCCTCACAGTGGACTGACGCTGCCGGACAGCGCCAAGAACGGACGGAGTACCATTCAATCGTGGCTTGGGGCAAACTGGCAGAAATCTGTTCGCAGTATCTGGGCAAGGGCCGAAAAGTCTACGTTGAGGGACGGCTTCAGACCCGCGAATGGGAAGCGCAGGACGGCCAAAAGCGCCAGCGCACTGAAATCGTTGCCGATAATATGATTATGCTGGACCGCGCACCGCAAGGCGGCGCCATACCAACAGTCAGGGCCTCTGATGCCGCACCACAGCAGATTGAACCGGGAGTAGGTGAGCAGGAGATCAGGATTGAGGACATTCCATTCTAACCAACCATACAACTATTTATGCAGAAGAAACAACCACACCTTTGCCAGTTCTGCCACGCTAATCTCAAAGAGATAAACTACAAGGACACCAACGCCTTGCGCCGCTACATCTCGTCTTTCGGCAAGATAGTCGCTCGCAAGCGCTCCGGAGTCTGCAGCTGGCACCAGCGCAAATTATCATCGGCCATCAAGCGCGCCCGTTTCATGGCTTTACTGCCCTTCATCGTAAGATAACCAAAAACCCGACGTTTGTCGGGTTTTTGATATCCTAATACAATCATGGTTATATATAGCAAACTTATGGACCAAGCTCCAGCTCCAAATGAGGATTATTCTCCAAGGATCAGGCCCGGCTGGGAGGAGTACTTTATAAATATTTGTAAAATAGTCGCTACCCGTTCTCATGATTATGAGACTCAAGTGGGCTGCGTGATTGTCAATCCTAATAAGCGTATAGTCTCTACGGGTTACAATGGGTTACCAGCCGGAGTGAGGGATGAATTTTGGGCTACGCACCGGGGCCAGCAAGTCCAGATCCCCGGAGTATTCGCTGAAGGTAAAATTTATTACGACGTCGATAAGTATGACACGGTGACGCATGCCGAAGCCAACGCCATAGTATCAGCTGTTGAGAGTTTGCATGGCTGTTACTTATATAGCACGCTTTTCCCATGTAATGAATGCGCCAAGTTGATTATCACGGCGGGTATCAAAAAAATTTATTACCAGGACATCAGGGAATGGAAAGCAAATGCCATCGCAAAAACTTTATTTGAACAAGCGGGCATAGAAATGATCCAAGTAAAACATAATATTTAAAATTTATTTTTGATTAAACTTATGAAAGAAAAAGCTTTTCCTACGCCTGATGCCAGCAGCGAACCGCTGAAGTCCGGTATCAGAAAGAGGGCTGACCTCAGGTTGCCCTCTGTGCCCGGCCTACAGCGCACGATAGTTGAAAAAAAGCCCCAAGAGTCAAAAGGGACGTTAAGAGACGATGCTTTCAAGTTGACCGGTCCGGCAGCTTTAAAGCTCACGTCTCTTGAGATGAAGTTGAAAAAGGAGCTACGGGCAGCCAAAAACGAAGAGTCAAGGGAAGAAATTCAAGAAAGATTAGACCAATGCGAGGATCTGGCCAGGATGCTTGATTTACATTCTAAAGACCTTATTGAGCAGGATGCCAAGATTTCACAGGAAAACAGGCCGGTTTTTAATTATGACCCTGAGCTTTACAAAAAAATAGTCGAAGCACAACGCAAGGAACAAGCAACAAGAAAACTTGAGGTTCATCCGGATCTGATGCCTCTACTCAGAGAAATAAATGAGTTTATAGAAGATAATTCCGAAATTCCAGAGAATTTAAGCCGAGCTGCCTAGCTCGGCTTTCTTTGACAAGAAGCCAAAAAAATGCTATACTGGTTAATGTAAACAAAAATAAAAGCTAAGTTATGCGATATTACCTGCGAAGATAGTTTAGAAGTACGCCAAAAAACCTGAGCTTTTGCTCAGGATTAAAATTAGCTAATCACGCCAAAGGCGGACCCGCGACAACTATATTAAATTGAGGCGGGAATAATAAAAACCAAAAGTATGTTAGAAAATTTCTTTAATAAGATCAACCAAACGGTTGACGCAAAAAGGAACGAAACGCCATCATCCATGGCGCCTACCCTTAAAAAGACGGTTGAACTAAAACCGGAAGATTTAGAACCAGTCGTTGGTCCTTCGGAAAAAGCACCCACCTTGCCTAAAATGCCCGGTACGCCTTTAGTGGCGGAAAAGGACATTCATGGTCCTTTAGAGGCTGGGGCAGAGACATTGCCTCATCAAGAGGCGCAGACTTTAAAAACAGATGCGACAGTTGTTTTTGAAAAAGCGCCAACTATCCGTTTAGCAGGAGCGACGGGTGAAAAGGACGAGCAGTCAATTCCGACCCTCAAAAAAGAGACGGCGGCGGTTGAGTTGCCAACTATTAAGGAAATACCAACGATCAAGGAGGCACCACCTACTATTAAAGAACAGCCGTCAGTTGGAGAAGAGCCGACTATCAAAGAACCACCTACAATCAAGACGCCAGGGCCAGAAGCAATGGCATAAAATTTTTAAAGAATTACCCCACTTCCTAGCAAGAAGCGGGGGTTTAGTTTGTACGTTAATAGGAAGCCTTGGCAGAAAACAAGATCTTTGCCAATATAAGGGCGTATGGAAATCGAAATGATCAAAAAACGGTCAGAAGTCGTTAAACTCATGCGCCAATGGTTTGATAACCAAGGCTTTTTAGAGATGTTAACCCCGCGTTTATTGGGTTTACCGGGCCAAGAGCCGTATCTTGAGCCTTTCTGGACAGAAGTCATCGATGCTGACAATAGGCCATATCCTGCCGCCCTCATCACCTCTCCCGAGTACTCCATGAAGCGTCTTCTGGCTGCCGGTTTTGACAAGATTTATGATCTTGGATCTTGCTTTCGCAATAACGAGCCATGGGATGGCACGCATGACCCGGAGTTTTTAATGATCGAATGGTATCGCCGCGAGGCAGGTGTTAAAGAGCTGATGGATGATACGGAAAACATGATGCGCTTCATCTCGCAACATGTAACACGTAACACGCAATGTCGAGATTCGAGATTCGAGATTCCAGCTTCGAGTTTCCGACGTCTAACAGTTGAGCAAGCTTGGCGCGAGTATGCTGGCGTTGAACTCGCCCCGTTGCTTGGCGACAGAGAGGCAATGGCAAAGTTAGCTGTTGAGAAGTTTAGCCAGACAGTCAATCCCGATGATAATTGGGACGATATTTATTTTAAAATTTTTCTCTCGCAAATAGAAGAAAAGCTCGGGCTCGAACAACCGACCTTCTTGTATCGTTATCCGGCCAGCCAAGCGGCTTTGGCCCGCAGGTCAGTTGATGATCCGCGTTGGGCAGAAAGAGTTGAGTTGTATGTTGGACCATTCGAGTTAGCTAATGGTTTTGCCGAGCTTTGCGATCCAATTGAACAACGTCAGAGATTCCTGGAAGAAAAAGCTTTAAGGTCAAAGCAGGGGAGAAGGTCTTGGCCCTTGGACGAGCGTTTCCTTGTTGATTTACCAAAAATGGGCAACGCAGCCGGCATTGCCTTTGGCGTCGAACGTCTAGCCATGCTTTTGGCAGGCACAACTTCCATTAACGACATTTTGCCGTTTCCTGCCAGAGAAAGATTTAATCCGTTGCCGGAGAAACCGGTGTAACATGTCTTTTTATCCAGGTTGAGGTTTGCGCAATGGCTGGTGAAAATTCTGTTACGGCGACAAATAAAACCGTATAGAATAAATCGCTTGATAAGCTGTTGCGGAAAAAGGGGAGGGCATTTATAAAGCAACTCCAGAGGCCGAGTATGGATTTAGGATACAGAGATCCAAAAGACCAGACCGCAAAGTTTGTAACCAGGAAAAAAATGATCGATCCGATAAAAGCACCGCCGGCAATCGAGAATATTTTTTTGTTTGAGGTCGATCCCAAATAAGCCATGACCATCCATCCAAAATATACGGCGGCCATGATGCCCAGGCTGTAAAAACCAATGATAAGGTCGCTTAATATCAGTGTGAGCAACAGTGTTAGAAAAGAATATTTTTTGGGAAGATACAGGCCACTCCAAAAAGCTATGGCGCCGATGGGAGTGAAGTTGGGTGCATGGGGCAGCAGGCGCATGATTATCCCAAAGACAATGAGAATGGTAGTAATCAAAAGAATGTTAATTTTTGATTCAGAATTCCAGGGCTTCATATTTCCAGGTGATTACATCATTTGGGTTAAGTCTGGCTGATGAAATGCCTACGTCGGATTTTTTATCGTTTAAATAAAATACCCAATAGAGATTTTTAGTATTATCATTCGTCTGGCTATTGATGCTTTGGACGAAGAAGCCCATTTCCTGGCCATAATCCTTGCCGTCGAACTTAAAATCCTGGCTTGCCTCAAGAGCTTTCATGAATTCATAGACGGTTTGATCTTTTACAAAAGCTTGGGTGTAGGCCTTGTCCAAGACCTTTAGAGTTACTTGCTCCTGGACAGTCTGCCTGGCTGGGGTTGGTTGGGGAGAAGCCGGCTGGGGTTGGGTTGCGCATCCGGCGCCAGTCATGACGAGCAAGAGGAGGAGCGCGACGAGTGAGTTTTTCTTGAGCATAAAAAATATCTGCCTGAGCAGAAATAATTATTAATTCAGACAAAGCCCTGTCTAAATGGGTCCTGCTCGGGAATTTGCATATTTGACGGCCGGACTCGCCTTTTGGGCATTACCGTTGCGGCACAGTGGAGGGATCTGACCTCACTTCCTCAAATATGCTTAAATTGTTAAGTCATATTATCGGGGCAGTTTGCCGGTGTCAATTTTCTAGACAAAGCCGTTGTTATATATCATACTGAACGAGAAATTTGCGGGTATCGTATAGTGGTTATTATGAGTGCTTCCCAAGCATTAGAGGCGGGTTCGATTCCCGCTACCCGCTCCAAAAAAGTAGAGACGTTGCAATGCAACGTCTCTACTTTTTTGTCTATGCTGCCGCGACCTTTATCTTTTTTCGAGAACGCAACTTTTTTACGCCTTCTATGGCGCCAATAGCTCCCAAGGCCGCGCCAAAAGGTGTCCAGCCAGGCAAACCCTGGGCTTTCTGAGGTGTTGTGACAGCGGTTTGGCTTGGCGCATGCGCCACGAGCGTTATTTCTTCCGCTCTACGGGGCAGGATGGCCACGCGGCTGGATGTCATGTCTAAAATTCCGGTTACGTTTATGATGTCGCCTTTTTTCAACCTCGAAGCCCGATAGCTAACTCCTGGTTTTATTTTGACATCGACTTCAGCATCGTCGACCAAAAGGCTGATGGTGCTGGCGCTGACTGTTTGGACTGTGCCTGTGGCAATTGCCAAACTCCAAGCGTCTTCAGCTGCTGGCGCCAGCCACATGATTTCCCGGGGAGTGGACGTCGCAATATCAGCATTTAATATCGTCAGTTTATCGGTTTTTGTTAAAGATAAATACGCAAAATCATGAGTATCAAATTTCAATGTGCCGGAAATTTCGAGAGTAGATCCCAACGCGGGCATCTTGCGACCAGCATCCAGCCTGACCGACAAGCCGCGGCCTTCGGGATTCAATAATACAAAAGCCCGGCCAGAAAGCATGCGCGGCAATGAACCGGCTGTGCCTTTTATTTTGACGCGTATCCCGCCATAAGAATCATCTTGTAACATATCGAAATCAATAGAAATGGGTAATTTAGAACTTGAGGCCGAAGTGGCGGTTTTAGTAGTTGTCTTTTTAACTGTCGTCTTAGGTGCTGCGCTCGTCGCTTTTTGTTGACTTTTAGAAGTTGTCTCAACTTTTGCCACCGTCTTTTTAGCAGCTGTCGTAATCACATGATCTTTTGTGCTGGTTGAAGAGGCCCGAGTCTTGGTCGACGTCTTAGGTTTACTGTTTGCTGGACTCTTGCCAACTTTTTTAGAGCTTGATGCTTCAGCCGTTGTACTGTTTTTGCTTGGAGCAACTGACAGGTCTGTAATTATATTGTCGGCATTCGGAGTCAGTGTCACAGTCTCGCGCCAAGCACCAAACGAATCGCGTGCCCAAGCTGCGCCCTTATGCGACGGCCCGTAAGTCAAAGTGTCTAACACTTGGCCGTCAGGAGTTTTGATATATATCGAGTCGCCGCCATTATTGAACCGCGCGCTGCTTAAGCGGAAGACAAAATATGTTTGAGTAGGCGATAGTACGCCGTGCAAAGTGGTAATTTTGCCGTTGGTGTCATAAATTCCCAAGCCATCCAAAGAGATTGTCCTGTCAGGCGCAGCACTGGTTAGCTCCAGCCACTCTGGCCCGCTGGCTGGATATGGCACAACCTCATTTAATCGTAAGAATTGATAGCTGTTGGGAGTAACGGGGATCGATGTCAAGGTTGGCAAAGTCTCGATCATTGTTTGAAGGGCAATAGACGTCGTGGTTGATGATTCTTCGGCCAAAGGAGTTGAGGTGGCAGTCTCCAGGTCAATGGAATCAGTCGAAGAAGATGTTTCGATATCAGTTAATGGCAGTTCGACTGACTCAACAGTCGTCGTTGCAATATCAGTTGAAGTCGAAGTATCTAAACCCTCGTCGACTTCAATTACGTCAATTGTACTAGTTGTTTGCGTTGTAAGCTCTTCCACTGATTCTTCTTCAATAGGTTCTGATGTAACAGGCTCGATGTCCACGATGCCTGGCGTGCCAAAGTCAGATGTCTTGAGATTCTGGGATGAATCGGCTGTTTTCCAAGCAACTGGCAAGTCACCGGACATTAAAAAGTCGACGCGGATCATCGAAGCTTTAATATCTTTCGAATATCCGGCGGGCGGCGCGCTGTTGCTGCCGGCTTGGTCTATCAATTGGTTATTAGTATCCCAAAGCTGGACTAACAGCTTGTCATTTGGGATTGAGACTGTGGTCGAAACAGCATTTGGCTGAATTGCCAGCGAACAGTGGGCGTCATCAGCGCCGTAATTAGCAATCAAGTACGCGCCGCCCGCCAAAATCATGGCGTCAGGCGGCAGGGCAAGAGGTTTGCTGCTGGCTCCAACGCCGGTCAGCCTCCAGCCAGCGATTGATATGTCTTGCAACGTCGGGTTGGATAATTCCAACCACTCGTCAGCCGTTGAAAGCGATGAGCCTGCCCAGGCAATCTCGCTTATGTAGACGCGAGGTTCGATAGCTTGGACTGGTTTCGGGTTTATGGCTAAAAGCGGAATGCTTAAAGCTAAAGAATAGGCAATCAAAACAACACGGCAAAAAGATTTGCTTTTCATGCATCTTTATTTACGGTCCATGTGCAAAATTCTGTTTTGCCCGACGTAGCCTTTTAACCCTCGTAGCTTTAGCGAAGTGGGTTGGCGAAGTTGGGTCGAATTTCTGAACACGTTCCCGTTAGCTGACTAATGATTAACAAAAAGGAGCAAACGAGATCTTCGTTCGCTCCGCACCTGTCTTAAATGCTAGATGATTTTTGCTAAATGTCAAGGGGACAAGTGCGAGGCTTGATTATTTGGTTGGATATGCTAGTGTGCTGGGCACAGAAACTACGGATTCAATGGTGGATCCTTCACAACAGGAGAGGTGACATGAGCCAGAACGCAACGGCTATGAAGATGCGCATCATGTACAAAGGCCAGGAATTGCGGTTCCCGGCCCTGCTCAATCGGAAGACTGGCGATCTGGTTCAGCTGGAAGACGTCAAGGCTTTCGAAGAGTTCCACGGCGAAGAAGTGCCCTACACTATCGCGGCCGGCGCCCGCTGGTCAACGAATAGGGAGACCTACAGGCGGTCCAGGGGTGCCACCCAGTATCACTGCTTCCAGCGCGGCGACTACGACGAAGTTCGTTCTCTCTGGCACGTGGATCAGGGCTACAAGAAAGCGACTCAGGACGTCCTCCGTCATGGTGACGCTGTCCGCTCCCTGGCAGTTGATCTCATGGCGCACAGCGCCAGCCTGGGCAACCCCCAGCTCTGGGTGATCAGCAGGCTTGATCCGCTGATTGAGGCCTACCAACGCAAGTACAACATCCGCAATATCATGGCTTTGCAAGACATGGAGCGCGGAAAACGGTTGCGGGACGCATTGGGCAGGATCAACATACCGGCGGCCTGTTTTGCCCAAGGCGCTGCCCAGGGCAATCTCCAGAAGCGCGACCAAGCCATCCACTATATCGAGAGTTGCATGACCCGCCGCGTCCAGGAAGTGCTGCGTGAGATTGATGATGTACGCGACGCTTACCGCCGCGTGCGCTGCAGCTTCAAGCCTGAGTACGCCAACGTTTGGGCGCGCGAGGATGCCGGCCGAAGGTTGCCGACTGAAAAACCTCAAGGCCTCCATGTGCGAGGATGGCAGGACGACGTGCGTGACCGGCGCCGCTGGCCATACTTGGCGCAAGAGCTCGAGTGGCACCTGCCCTTCTTCAAGGGGATGAAGGCTCTGCCTTTCAGGCGCAACGCAACGCATGTGGTCGATGATATGCAGCAAGCCTTGGATGCCATTCAGCAAAACAAGGCCAGGTCATTGGCTGATGCTCTCCTCAGGTTGCGCGAAGGCACCAGGTGGTTCTTTGTACTGGATCACCTGGAAATGCAGGTCATCGCTCCGCTCTCCTTGCTCGCCTACGATCTCGAGTTGAGGTCAGCAGCCTCGCTCCCGTTGGGAGCCGAGAAGCCCAAGTTCGTCCCAAAGCGCGCAATGGCGTCCAGGGATTTCGGGCAAATCTATCGTCAATATTCGAAGTTTACTGAATTCGTAGGGTTGTTCGATGATGGAGTCCTGAAGCACTCACGCCAGGACGACGTGCTCGCTTCAACCCAGTTCGCGACCAAGGCCATGAAGGATGACGATTGGCTGGCTGCCAAAGAGCATCTTCTCTCTATCACGGACCTTCTCTAACCCCCGCCCCCTAAGGCGGATTTTTTTATTTCCACATCTTCTGTGGAAATATCCTGAGAGAAGTCGAAGGATCTGGTCGCTTGACACATTGATTGACACTGCCTTTACCCGAGTCCAAAATAGGCCGCGAAGTCGTTCATTCTCAAGGAGGCAAGCGATGACTGATCATTATCCTGACAAGGAAAACGGGACCAAAACCAGAAGCAGCCAACCGCCCAGGAAGAAAAGTCCCCATGTGCCATTCGGCGACATGCGCACTGCGCCGTGGTATGGCAAGGACATCATCTCAGTCAGGCAGTTCACGAGCGCGGATCTGGACTATGTCTTCGGCGTAGCTCATGAGATGCGGGAGATGGTCGAGCGGGTCGGAACTTTTGACCTGCTCAAGGGCAAGATCCTGGCCAGTCTTTTCTACGAGCCCTCGACGCGTACCTCGGCCAGCTTCACGGCTGCCATGGAGCGGCTTGGTGGCTCTGTCATTCCGATCAATGAGGTCACATACTCATCGGTCGCGAAGGGCGAGTCACTCCCGGATACTGTCCGCACACTTGAGTGCTATGCGGACGTGATCGTTCTGCGCCATAAGGAAGTCGGTTCCGCTGCCCAGGCCGCCAAGTATGCCAAGAAGCCGGTGATCAATGCTGGCGACGGGACAGGGGAGCATCCCACTCAGGCTTTGCTCGACCTTTTCACAATCCGTGAGGAGCTCGAGATCTTCGAGGGGATCACGGTTACCATGATCGGTGACCTCCGATATGGCCGCACGGTGCATTCTCTCGCCCGTCTGCTCAAGCTGTTCAACGTCCGGTTGAACTTCGTAGCACCGGAACTGCTCCGACTGCCGCTCGGAATCGTGCAGGAGTTGGCAGAGAATGGCACTCCGGCTAACTACTACGAGGCTCTTTCCCCGGAGCTCATTGCGCGCACTGACGTGCTCTACGTCACACGCGTGCAGAAGGAACGGTTCGAGAACCCGGAGGACTACGATAAGGTCAAAGGGTCGTACGTCATTACGCCTGAGACCTTGAAGCAGGCTAAGGACAAGATGATTGTCATGCATCCTCTCCCGCGCGTCGGCGAAATCAGCATGGAGGTCGACGACGATCCCCGCGCCGCCTACTTCCGCCAGATGGAATACGGCCTCTACGTGCGCATGGCACTTCTCGCCATGGTGCTCGGCAAGGCATAGCTCGCGACACTCTCGCGGGTCTTTTTTTATTGTGGATTTGACAAACTGATTTACAAATGGGACGTGTTATATAAACACCAAGAGACAAGATACAAGGTACAAATAAATTTCAAACTGCTAAATATTCAAATCTCAATTTTATGTCAGAAAGAAAAGTATTTGATCTTGAACAACGAACAACAGAGCTTGCTAAACAAGTTATTATGCTTTGTCGCCAATTACCTAGAAATCCAGTACTCGATCCAATTGCCAATCAAGTAGTTAGATCGGCGGGATCAATCGGCGCTAATTACAGGGAGGCTAATGATGCGCTCGGACGTAAGGATTTTGTTTATAGGTTGAGAATTGTACGAAAAGAAGCTAAAGAGACACTACATTGGTTAAATTTATTAAAGGCGGCTCAAATAGATAAAGCTCAGGTTATCGATGTTTTGATTAAAGAAAGCTTTGAACTGAAGAATATTTTTTCAAAGATGATAATAAATGTTCAAGGTATTAATTGATTGAATAATTATTTAAGTCGTTTGTCACTTGTGTCCTTGTATCTTGTTTTTTCCACACCAAAGCCTTGACAAACTGACAAATCCTGTTATCCTGGAAGTTAGGTGCGGAGCAACGAATTCCTCGTTTGCTCCTTTTTTGTCTCTCATCGAGAGTTGGAGGATGCCATGAAAAAGTTTCAGATGTTGTCGTGCGTGGCAATGGTCATTTGCAGCGGTTGTCTCACAACGCCGGCGGATGATCGCAATCAAGCAGAGAGCCTTGATGCGGCAGCAGGGGATGGTGATGGCCGAAAAATCATCAACTTACCGGTGCAGGTGGTTTGGAGCCACCCGCGGCCTGGCTTCGGATTGTCCGAGAGGCCTATCGAAGTCTCGGATGCCGGCCTGGGCGATGTTGATTCCGCTGACGGGTCGTTGACACCTGACGCCCAGGACCCTCAAGACTCCGGCCTGAATCTGGATGAGCTTCCGAACGCCATCCTGATCCGTTCGTGCGAAAGCGAGCCGGATGAGATCGCAGTGCCCTGGCCAACTCACGGCTATCACTTCTGCGAAACCATCCAAGCCATCGCGTATCGCGCGGATGATGAGGGCGCATACCAAGTTTCGGCCAGCTACTCCTGGGGCATCCAGGACAGCCAGGTCGCCATCTTCGCGGAAGAGCCTGAGAACGAACACGAAGGTATCCGCCATCCGATCGCCAAGCGAGATATCTTTGGCCTTCCGGAGCTTGACCAAGAACCGGAAACCGAGTTCGTGGTCTGCGCTGAACCGCTTGGTGGTTGGCCGCCTGGTTATGGTCCTCTGTGCCGAGTGTCCATCATCAGGGCTGTGGTCAACATGAGTAGCCCCTGGTGCTTCTCTGGTGCGACCTTCCTGTCTGACTGCGATTTCATCCAGGTATCCCAGGATGGTCGCTATCTCACGATCGAGCCAGACGGCCAAGGTTCTATCTGGGGCAAGGAAGTCCACTTCTACTTGAATGGCTTGTTCTACCAAGCCGTACTCAGCGACGCAGATAACATGCAGGGTACTGTCATGGACCCAACGACCCAGGAAGTGCTGGGAAGCTGGAGCGCCTACAAATACACCATGTGACTCATCCCCCTAAAGCTACGGGGGATTTTTTTAGCATCGCGATTGGACTGGTTTTGAATAAAATGTAAAAATAGCTATCTATGACTAAAACCCTCGCATTGAAAATTCTGTTGGCCATTACCATCGCAGGCATGTTGTTTTCCGGTTACCTCTCATACGGCGAACTAGTGCAACGCGCTTGTCCTTTAGCCGGTGCCTGCACGACAGTGGTTGGAGTCCCAGCCTGCGTCTATGGTTTTGTAATGTATTTTGCAGCCTTCATCGTCACCTTGTTAGGATTAAACAGCAAGAAATAACCATCACACATATGAAAAAGATGATCTTTGCGCTCATCTGCGGCTTAATGGTAGTCGGTGCAGGTTGTGGCTCTGCTTCAGCCCCAACTCCAGCAGCCAATACCAACCAACAACCCAGCCCAGCGGTTACTCCGGGTTCCAAGACATACTCTTTGTCTGATGTAGCAGCACACTCAATTGCCAGCGATTGTTGGATGGCGATCAGTGGCAAGGTTTATGATGTCACGAGTTACATTCCAAACCATCCGGGAGGGGATAAGATGGTGGCTGGTTGCGGCAAGGACGCTACATCCATGTTTGATCGTATTAAGGGAGGGAAGGGACATTCCGACTATGCAAAAAGTCTAGAAACTGATTATTACATTGGCGATCTAAAGTAAGCATTAGGTATTTGACATATTTTGAAGGCTATATTAATATATAGACAAACATCTATATATGGATAATCTGTTTAAAGCCTTGGCCGATGCCAACCGGCGAAAAATCATCCAATTGCTCAAGAAAAAGGACATGTCAGTCTCTGACCTTTTGGAGCACTTTACATTTACCCAAGCCTCGCTTTCGCATCATTTGGATATCTTGAAGCGGGCCGACCTTGTGCTGACCGAGCGGCAGGGCCAATTCATTATTTATTCTTTAAACACATCCGTGTTTGAGGATGTTGCATCAATGTTTCTTAACCTTTTCAAATATGACAAACGAGACAAATAAGCCGTTGCGCACAGCCTGCTACATCCAGGCAGCTATCGTAGCTTTAATGTTCCTGGCCGGGATCATACTTTATTCTTATTTGCC
>JAQULH010000021.1 GCA_029004215.1 Patescibacteria group bacterium
TCGTCGAAAGATATGGTTTGGATCCAACATGTTCTTATTTCGTCGGTGATTGCACGGGTGATATCGAAGCGGGTAAGGCCGCTGACATGAAAACTATTGGCCTGGCTTGGGGTTTTGAACATAAAGATAGGTTAACCAAAGCTAACCCAGATTTTTTGTTTGATGACATATCGGCTATCAAGGATTTACTTGCAAATAATGATGTATGACCATTGCGATTTGCGTCAGCCTTGATTTTACGCATGAAATAGCGGCTATCAAGAAAAAATTGGAGGAACTCGGACATCAGGTTAACATCCCGCCCACTTCTGAAGCGATTTTACGCGGCGAGGTAAGCGTAGATGACATCCGTCGCGAAAAAGAAGATGGCACTTTCGCGTCAAGGAGCATTGAGGACGATGCGATTCGGCGCTATTGGCGTGTGATTAAGGATTCGGATGCTCTTCTGGTGGCGAATTACGACAAGAAGGGCATTAAGGACTACATAGGCGGTAACGCGCTTATGGAGATGGGCTTCACTCATGTACTCGAAAAACCTATCTACTTGTTAAACGGCATTCCTGACATGGGTTACACGGACGAAATCAAGGCCATGCAACCGATTGTTTTGCATGGAGATCTATCAAAAATAGGATTTTTGAATAAATCAATTTAGTTTTTTTCTTTCCACTTTTGGAAACAAAAGTGGAGCAAAATTTTCGGGGCCTCACGATACGCTCTCTTTTACGTGGTTACTCATTTCAAAATCCTGGCTTACATTGTTCGGCCCCGAACCCCTTCGGAGGCTATTAACTCTTTCGTCTTCCTTTCTTTCCGTAAGGGCCCCATATCGAGCACCGCAAGACGACTTATGGAGTGAGCCGATAAGTGCGGCAACTGTTTGAGCCGAAGGCGAGTTTTGCCGCACCGGCGAACGACCATTAGTCGTACGAGGAGCGGAAATAATGGGGCGCCTTGGGGTTTAAGGGGAATTGGGCGAGCAATTCCCCTTAGAGAAAAGAAATAACTAATACTTTTCAGTTATGAAAAGTAACAAAGATTAAAAAAATAGCCTCGGCTCGTTGAGGAGAACCGGGGCGTAAGATCAGACCCGCCGCAGCATGCAGTAGTAGTTGGAGAGGCCGTTATTGGTGACGTGGAATCCGTCAGCCTTTTCATCCAGGAGTTGGGCGTTGATGCAGGTTCTGATGGCCAACGGGAGGTCGTTGGGGTGAATGTGCTGTGAGAGGAGGGCTTTTTCGATCTCTTCACGGGTGAAGACGCAAGTCGTCCCATCCTCATATCCCTTACCGCCAGACTTGTTCTCGGCCAACTTGGCCAGGTTGTAGTAGAGGCTGAACCTCTCGATCATGTTTGCCGGCCGATAGGCCTGGGCGCCGGGGACTGAGAGTGGAATTGTTCCGTTTCGCATCTCTTCCTCCAAGGTTTGCGGTATGGCAGAACCTAGCATATAGCTTTTGAATGTTCAAGAGGATAGTCAGGCTTGCGCTACCAACACTCTTTGGTAATAATCCCATTGTATGATTGACCTAAATCAGCTTCAAAAAGAAGTTTACGACAATAAAGTCGCTAAAGGGTTTAACACAACCGACATAGCCGTCGAGTTTTGTCTCATGAACACTGAAGTTGCCGAGGCTTTTAAGGCTTATAGGTATAAAGAGTCTGATGTTGGCGAAGAGTTGGCTGATATTGCGATATATCTGCTTGGCCTAGCGCAGATGCTGGACATCGATTTGGAAAAAAAGATCCTCGAAAAAATAGAGAAGAACCGTCACCGGGTTTATAAAGGCGCAGATGGCGTAATGCTTGAAGAAAAAAAATCAACCGAGCAAGGTCGGTTGTGAGCTGGTGAGCATCAGTCAGTGCGGAAGTAGACTACGGCCTTGCCGTATTCGTTTTCGTACAAGTAGAATGGCATGGCTTCCCCTTTTTCTCTACGAAGCTTAACACGTTAATGCGCCGCGTCTTGGCCTCGTCCACGCCAGCCTTCCAAAGCATCTCGAGTGAGTCGATGCTTGTGAGCAGCATCTGAAAGACGAAGACGTGCTCTGTACGCGGAAGCTCTTGGAGAGGCTTCCCGGTAGTGAGAACGGCGTGATGTACGCCATCCTTTTTGATCACCGTCAGGTAGGCAGTGTTTTCCATGAGCCCTCTTTTCTCCTGAAGAACGAGTGCGTTTATATTACACGATTCAACCCGGTAGTCAATCCTTGAAGGTTAAAGACAACTGCCGTAAACTGTTTTTTGTGTCAGACATCCTTGATCCACGTCATGAGGCGCTGGTTGAACATCTTTTCCAAAGGGTGTTGCTAGTTTTGGAAATGCCGGGTTTTGAGTTGCGGCCCATGCGCCGCCGTACAAGGGGAGAGGGGAGGCTGCGCTCGGTTGTCTACGGCTATACGCGACTGAACCAAAAATTAATCACGATTGACCTATACACCCCGCGGACAATGAAGACGCGTAAGATAGACGCTATCCTGCGGGTGATTGCGCACGAGCTGGCGCACCACCAAAAACCGCCCCGTATCTATCGCCAATGGTTCCGCCTTGTCCGGATGATCCACCACCCGCCGTTTTGGACGCAATATCGGCGCAACGTGACAAAGTTGCAGAATGATGAAATACTCGGACAGTACTTCAAAGTTTGTTGATATGTTACCCATTAGGCCATTCAAGGTAGTAAAAAAAGAAAACCCGGCAGAAGACCTTTGCCGGCTGGTTTTGGAACCCGCTGACAACGAGCCGGTTTTTCCTTTTGAAGCTGGCCAGTTCGTGATGGTGCGCGAACCAAATGATGACGGCGCGACAACCCATCCCAGGGCTTTTTCTTTGGCTTCTGCGCCTTGCGAGTCCCAGCATCAGATTGAATTTGGCATCAGGGCCCAAGGTTCTTTTTCCCACGCGCTCTGCTCTTGTCAACCCGGCGTGATTTATAACATCCAAGGTCCTTTTGGGACATTTACCCTGAATAAAAATGCCAAACGACTAGTGTTTTTTGCAGGCGGAGTTGGCATGACGCCTTTTAGGTCACATATCCGCGAGAGCTTATTGACCGGGCTTGGCCAAGAGTTAGTCCTCTTTTATTCAGGACAAAATCAGAATGATTTGATGTACCATGATGAGTTCATGGAGCTTTCAAAAAAGTATCCTAACTTTAAATACGTCCCGATCGTGACCAGGGAATGTCCGAGCGATTGGCCGGGCGAATGCCATCGGTTTAATGAAGAGATGTTGGATAAGTACGTAAAAGATTTTTCCAATGGGGAATTTATGATGTGCGGCCCAACGGCTTTAATGGACAGCGTGCGCCAATTACTACAGTCCAGGGGCGTTGATACTGAAAAAAGATTGCGTTTCGAGAGATATTGAACTACAATTCTGTTTATTAAGAATTTTTATTTATCTTTTCATATGCGAAGACAGTCAATTTCATTTGCGTTGATCCTTAGTGCAGTTGCCGTGTTGTCACTTTACGGTTTGGGGTGTAACCCTTTCCAGAAAGCCCAAGATAAGATCAATGAAAAAGTGACAGAAGGCATTTTAGGCAAGGTCACGGGCGGCAAAGTGGACATCAAGGAAGGCGGTAACCAAATTACCTATAAAGACAGCAAGACAGGCGGCACAACGGCTTTTGGTGAGGATGTTAAACTCCCGGATGATTTTCCCAAGAGCGCCTTAATTTATCCTGGAGCCAAAGTCTCTGGCGTGACTGTCGCACATGAGAACGGTGATAGCGCTTGGGTGATGTATTATTCCGGTGACGAAGTAAGCAAAATTGTTGAATGGTACAACAAAGAGGCTAAAGACAAGGGTTGGAAAGAAGATTCAAATCTGGCCTATGACAAAGCCGTGATGCAGACCTACACCAAGGATAATGAAAAGATGAGCATGAATATTGGACCCTCGGATGATGCGGCCAAGGGCAAATCAACGGTCATTGTCACCTGGGAACTCCAGCCAAAAGAGCCAGCATCCAGCAACTAAATAACAAAGAATTCAAATCTCGCGTAACAAAAATCCTCCAAAAACGGAGGATTTTTATATGGTCGGGGCGGCGAGACTTGAACTCGCGGCCTCCTGCTCCCAAAGCAGGCGCGCTAGCCAACTGCGCCACGCCCCGACGCTAGTCCGCCGTAGCTAATAGCGAAGGCGGGTCACGCCAGATATTACCTGATGGCTTTACAGATGTCGAGTCTTGATGATTAGTCTCCATCCGGCTATTTTTTTCTGGACAAAATCATTTAAAAGCGGTTATACTCTTTTCGATTTTGAATATCCATTGCGCGGGTATCGTATAGTGGCTATTATGCGACCCTTCCAAGGTTGAGAGGCGGGTTCGACTCCCGCTACCCGCTCCAAAAAAGTAGAGACGTTGCAATGCAACGTCTCTACTTTTTTCTGTTAACGTAGGGTCTTGCAATATCGTTAGTTCTTGGGTAATATAACGCCCGTCCAGCCGAGGTAGCTCAGTGGTAGAGCGAAGGACTGAAAATCCTTGCGTCGCGGGTTCAATCCCCGCCCTCGGCACCATGGGCGTGTAGCTCAGTTGGTTAGAGCGTTACACTGATAATGTAAAGGTCCCTGGTTCGAATCCAGGCACGCCCACCATGAAAAACCCTCGCATTTGCTGAGGGTTTTTTCATTGCCAGGCCAGCGTAGATGCTATATCCTGATTATTGCTTAACTTATGCAGAGGTTCGACCATTTGATGGCATTTATTGAGATCTACCAATCTTGGGGATATTGGATTTTATTTTTGGTTTCAGCCTTTGAATCATTGGCCGTGGTCGGCTTGCTGATGCCGGGCACGACCATCACGGTTGTTTTTGGGCTTTTGGCCTCAGAAGGCCTGTTCAATATTTGGTGGTTGATGGTTTTAGCTTTTATCGGTGCCGTAATCGGCGATGGAGTAAGCTACTGGTTGGGAAGCAAGGGATTAAAATATTTTAAGGACGAGGTTAAGATACTCAAAGCTTCACATTTTGACTTAGGTAAGAAATTTTTTGAGAAATACGGATCGAAAAGCATTTTTTTAGGCAGGTTCATCGGGCCTTTGCGTCCGCTTATACCGTTCATCGCCGGTTTGATGCATATGCGGTTCAGGACCTTCTTTTTTTGGAACGTGACCAGCGCCATCCTCTGGTCGGTTTTCTATGTTTCGGTTGGTTACTTTTTTGGTACGGCTTGGCGAGCTTCGGGCGTATGGCCGGGCAGGATTGGTGCTGTACTTTTTGTCTTAGTAGCCGGTGGGGTAGTCTTTTATGTCAGGGGCAAGCTCTTAGAGCTTAAAAATGGCAAGCCAAAACTATGAGAATAGGCATTGAAGCCAGGATGATGGGCCCGGAAAATACCCGGGGGGTTGGTCGTTACATTCAGGAGTTAGTGACGGCCATGATTGAGGTTGCGCCCGAAAATGATTATGTCCTGGTGACCCGCACGTCAGATCATGCCTTATCAGGGCGTGTGGAGACGGTTGTCGCCGACTTACCCTTGTATTCCTGGAAGGAGCAGATGCAGATGGGGCAGATTCTTAAAGATCTCAAAGCCGACATAATCCATATCCCACACTGGAATGTGCCGCTCGGTTACTCTGGCCCGTTGGTGACTACTATCCATGACTTGTTATTGCGCCATCAACCTGACAGTGCCAAGACCAGCACGCGTTCCTGGCCAATCCGGCTGGCCAAACGTCTTGGTTTTCGTCTTGTCCTGGACCACGCCATCAAATCAAGCCGTCGTATCTGCGTGCCTACTGAATTTACCAAACAAGATTTGCTTAATTTTTATCCAGCGGCCAATGGCAAGGTTGTGGTTACAGGAGAGGGCATCACATCGCTCAATCGAAGCTCGAAGCTCGTATCTCGAGATTCCAGATTCGAGATTCCAGATTCGAGATTCGTTCTGTACGTCGGCAGTGCTTATCCGCATAAACGTCTTGATCTGCTTATTGAGGCCTGGAAAGAGGCTTCGAGACAGTGGCCTGACATGGAATTGGTCATCGCGGGCGAGCTGGATGTCTTCATGCGTAAGCTGCAACTCGAAACGCGAAAAGTGACATGTGACACGCGACACGTCAAACAATCAAACGAATCACAAGTCACATGTCACAAGTCACGTGTCAAATTCTTGGGCAAAGTATCTGACAGCCAATTGTCTGAGTTGTATCAGGGGGCTTTGGCCTTAGTTTTTCCTTCGAGTTTTGAGGGTTTTGGCCTGACTCCTTTAGAGGCTTTGGCATATGGTTGCCCGGTAGTCAGTTCTGACTCAACTTGCCTGCCCGAGGTCCTGGGGAAAAAGGGCGTTATCTACTTCAAATCAGGGTCCAAGGATGGTATGCTAGGGGCAATCAAAACGGTGGTGGATAACCAAAAGGAATTTCAAAAACAAACGCTTGAGGCTGGGGTAGAGTTGGCCGCCAGGCATTCTTGGAAACAGGCAGCCGCTAAAACCCTGCAAGCTTACCAGTCCGCCGTTTTGGGTTAAGTTGGCATGGAACCCATTCAAAAACCATCCCAGGACAAAAAGGAGGCCGTCCAAAATGGGACGAGCGATTTTGAAGTGCGTTTGCTGAGCGTAGTCGAGCAGGATGGAGTGGTCATGTCCACCCCTTTGGGTTTCAAAAAGAAGATGCATAAGGTCAAGCCGGCTCATACGAGGTCGTCTTTTTTATATTCCAAACCAAGCATCACCCAGACCGAAGACATGGCCGAGAAAATGGATTTGGAGTCAGTGGCCTGTGTCGTTAAGAGGCACGAAGCTCCCACTGCCAAGGTCATCACAATCAACCACCGCCATCACGCACGAAGCCCCTTTGTTGTTTCGCTCCGTGACTGTTTCGTGCCCGAAGACAAGGCAACAGAAGAGAGGTCGCCTGTAGCTGAACACTTGGCCTATGCCCAATCACTGGCCACGCCGCACGCTGAATCGTACCAAGCGCTGGCAACCGCAGCCTTAAAGTCTAAAATTTATCCGACCGTCAGGGGAAGCCAGATTAACAAGCCCCATATTGCCACCGGAGCCTTGAATTTTAGGCTTTTGGCCAATCGCTTAAAACTTTTTTGGGCCAATATTTTTTCGCGGACTACCAAAGATTTGGCGATTTTGGAAAAAAAGGAACATGCTTTGGTGGCTGAAGCCGAGCAAGAGTTTTCCGAGGTAGCTGCCGAAGTAGCTAATGAGCGCTTTTCTTATGCCAAAGCCACGCTGGGTTTCGTGGCCTTGGTGGCCATCATTACTTTGCCGGCCCAGGCCTTGGTGGCCTATCGCAATCTGACCCAAGAACGCAGCCAGGTTGAGCAAGAAGGGCAAAATGCTGTTGCCGCCTTGTCTGATCTGGTAAATAATCCGAGCTTGGGTGTTTCCGAACAAAAATTACAAAGTGCTTCTACCAAGTTCAGGCAAGCCGACCGTTTATTGGATGAATCTCGTCTCCTGGCTGTTAGTGCCGCAGCTGTTGTGCCCAAACAATACAAAAGTGCCCGTGCGCTTTTGGAAGTCGGCAACAAAATGAGCCAAGCCGGCCAATTGCTGGCCATAGGTTTTGGAAAAGTCTTTAATGATCCCTCGCGTGGTTTGATAGAAAGATTGGAGGTGTTGGGGACTTATGCCCGCGGCGCTCTGCCTCTCTTAACTGATGCTGAACACGCGGTTCAAACGGTTGATATTGCGTCAGTCCCGGCCAGCCAGCAAGACCAAGCCCGTGCTTTGGCTGACAAGATCCGCCAAGCCAAGGAGTCAGTGCGCGAGTTTGCCGTGCTCTCGGATGCCATGGTCAACTTTTTAGGCAAAGACAGCCAGCGCAGTTATCTCTTAGTTTTCCAAAACCAGACCGAACTGCGTCCGAGCGGCGGTTTTATGGGATCAGTGGCAGAAATCCGCATAGACCAGGGCAAGATAGTCTCGCTTTATGTTCCAAAAGGCGGGACTTATGATTTAAAAGGCCAACTCACGGCCCGTGTCATCCCGCCCAGACCAATTCAGCTGATAAATCCCTTGTGGCAATTCCAGGACGCCAATTGGTTCGCGGATTTTCCCAAGACAGCGGAAAAGATCAGGTGGTTCTGGAGCAAATCCGGCCAACCGACTTTGGATGGGGTAGTTGCCGTCAATGCATCTTTCATGGAAAAAGTTTTGCAGGTGACGGGTCCCATCGAGATGCCGGAATACGGCAAGACGATTACAGATGATAACTTCTTACTGGAAACCCAAAAAGCAGTTGAGGTGGAGTATGACAAAGAAGCTAATACACCCAAGAAATTTATTGGTGATTTGTTCGCCAAGCTCATGGACAAGACCAAGAACCTAACGTCTGAACAGTGGTTGGCTTTGGCCAGTGCCAGCAGCCAAGCCTTGGAAACCAAGGAAATCCAAATTTCCATGTTCAAGCCGGATGAAGAGCAGTTGGTAGAGGGCTTTGGTTGGCAGGGTAGGCTCAAACCAACAGTCGGTGATTCACTGGCTATCATTGGCGCTAACGTAGCCGGGCAAAAAACCGACGCTGTTGTCCAGGAAAGCGTTAAACATGTTGCTGAAATCCAACCCAATGGCGGGATAGTCGATACTTTGCGCATCCAGCGTACGCACCAGGGCACAAAAGGCGAAATATTCCGCGGAGTGCGTAATGTCCAATATTTAAGGGTTTATGTGCCAAAGGGATCAGAACTTCTGGATGCCCAAGGGTTTGAGCCGCCGCCAGCCAGTTTGTTCAAACAGCCTTTGGAAGGTGATAGCGTTGATCCGCAGTTAGCTGAAATAGAAAAGACTGCCAAGTCAGAAAAGAATACTGTCTGGTCGGCCATGGAAGGTGATCGGACTGTTTTTGGTGGTTGGCTGCAGCTTGACCCGGGCAAGAGCCAGGAAATAGTTTTGCGTTATAAGCTTCCCTTTACTGTTTTTGACATCATGGATAAAGTCCAAGAATCAACTGACCAAAGCCAAAATCAACAAACGCGCGGTGCCTATCTTATGTTGTTGACCAGCCAGTCTGGCAAGCCGCGCACTATGGTTCAAGAGGTTAAGTTAAGCAGCCCTTGGCAGAGTCTTTGGAACCGTGATCAATCCCAACCTGGCACACAAACCGATCCGGCATCGACTGACAGCCAGGTTCAGGTAGCAACGGATGGCGCGAATTTAGGTTGGCAGGGAATTTTGGATCGTGACCAGGCGGTTGCTGTTCTATTATCAGCCAACGGAGACAGCCATGAGCAAGAAAAATAAAAAAAGGTTCTGGCGTAATTTCTCCGGACCGCAAGAAAATGATGTAAAGCGCGACCGCGAGGTGGAGCAAAGTTTACGTACTATCTATGGTTCGGAAGAGGGGATGCCCGACCTTTCGCATCTGGACAAAAACAAGAGCAAGCGTTGGATTTATTTTGCGGTCGGCATTCCGCTGTTTGTCGTCTTGTTATGCGTGGCTGCTTGGACCGGATTTTTATTTTTTAATTCATACAAAAGCCTGGCAGCCGGCAAAGGCCTCGTTTTAGGAATTGAAGGACCCGACCAAGTTTCGTTGGGCGAAGAAACAATTTATTCTATTAATTACTCCAATCCTTTGGATGAACCGCTGGCTTCAGTTGATATGCGGGTCAACTTCCCTTCAGACTTTGTTGTCACGGAAATCAATCCCCAAACAACGGAAAAAGCCATGGTTTGGAAACTGGGGGACTTGGCAGCTGAGGAAAAAGGGACAATTACCATCAAGGGCCGTTTTATCGGCGCCCTGGGAACTGTCTCTGCCATTCAGGCAGTGGCTACTTACCGTCCGGCTAGTCGGACGAATGGCTTGGAAGCCATGGCTACCAAACAAGTCACTTATTCCGGCACTGTCCTGGAAGGTGTGATCGAAGTGCCGGAAAGAGCCATACCTGGCGACCAGGTGACAATCATCTATCGCCTGACAAATAAAGCCCAGAACCCTTTGGGTAAGTTTGAAGCGCGGATTGGGTTGCCTGAAGGTTTTAATTTCATTAATGCCACGGGCAGCCAGGATTTATTGGAGGGACGGGTTTACAAACAAGAACTCCCGATTCTGGGTGCCAATACTTCGACCGAAGTCAAAATCATCGGGACGTTCGCATTGGGTTTTGGAGGCCAAGCCAAGGTCACTGCCCAAGCTGGGTCATTAAGTGCTGACAATGTCTTTTTGCCAGCCCAGACAAGTGAAGCCAGCTTCCCGGTTTTAGCTGGAGATTTATCACTCAAGTTAGTGGTCAATGGCACTGACACTACAGAACGGAGCGTGGGTTATGGCGATAACTTACAGTGTGCCCTTGGTTATGAAAATACTGCCAATGAAACGCTTAAAAATGTGACAATCAGGTTGCTGCTAGAGACTGTTGATTTGAATAACATGAGCGCGCAACAAAATTACGCATTGGTAGATTGGGATAATTTACAAATTACCGCTAGCACGACACGCCAAGACCAAGCTTTGGTTTGGGCTCCTTCCAAGCTGAATGAGCTTAAGGAAATACCGCAACATGGCAACGGTTCATTTGAGGTCAATGTCCCGCTCCTGTCGCAAGCTACCGGGACCGGCATGGCAGCCGTAAAAGCGACGATATTCGCTGACATCGAAGGGATCGGCGATTCTAAAATCAAGCGCACTATCCAGATTGCGCCCATGATTTTTAAGTTCAAGTCAGATGCAAGTTTGTCAGCCGAAGCGCGTTATTATTCTGAGGAAGGTGCGCCCTTGGGCGAAGGGCCACTGCCTCCCAAAGTCGGGCAAGCTACACGCTATCGGGTTTACTGGGCCATCAACAAGCAGGTGCATGCGCTTAAGGATATTAATGTTTCCGGCGTATTGCCGCGCAATGTGCGTTTTGTCACTTTGGCCACCAGCACGGCTGGCGAGATTGCCTATGACCCAAGTTCCAGGACAGTTTCCTGGAGGTTGAATCGTTTGCCTGAAGGTGTTCAGAATGCTGAAATGGAATTTGATGTTGAGCTTACGCCAACCGCCTCGGATGATGGGAAGTTTGTGGAGCTTATCGGCAGTTCCAACTTCCAGGCTTATGATGAAAACATCAAAGAAAATATCATACAGGTAACAAAAGCCTTAAGCACTGATCTGCAAAATGATGAAAGCGCCAAGGGCAAAGGCGTTGTAAGGAAATAAAACAAAGTAGAGACGTTGCAATGCAACGTCTCTACTTTGTTTGGGTGATCATCGCAAGTCCGCGGGCAGGCTGAGTCCTCGGAGGAGAGAGATTCCCGACGTGATGTCGGGACGAGAACTTTGCATACCCAGCGGGCTTCCGACGGTCAGTCATTCCGAACGAAGGTGAGGAATCTGCGGAGCTTACAGGCCCTTCGCCTGCGCTCAGGGTAAACTCGGCGAGGAATCTGCGGAGCTTATTAGCTTTGCGTATTCTTCACCTGCGTTCAGAATGATTGGGTGCCAGGGGCGAGCAGAACGAGCTGTTATGCTCGGTCGCCCCTGGCCAGTTAGCGTTTTAGTCTGGTCGCTAGAACCAGTTGTGGAAGTTGTCGATCACCCAGCTTGCGCTGTGGATGACCCACAGGATGCCCTCGCAGATGCAGTTGATTCCCCAGTACAGCCAGCCGAGGGCCTTCAAGAGGAATGGGCCGCCGCCTTCCTTGCAGATGACGGCGATGAGAAAGATCAGCCCCAGAATCGTGCCGCCAGCTTTCATTTTCACAGTGGATCTCCTGGCTTGCGGACGACCTTGGCGATCTTGTGGTCGATGGAGGTCTCCAGGATGTGCCGCTCACTGAACCGCAGGCCGCTGTTGGTGAGCGCGCACAGCGACTCTGAGTTCACGACGTCGACGTAGCTACGGCACTGCGGGCACGAGATCATGTGTTGATCCGTCGAGACCGTACCCTCGAACTTCGTTCCACACTTGCACGTAGTCGAGACTGTGACTCCGGTTTTTACTTCGTTCATCGCGCCCTCCTTGAGCGTCGCTCCATCAGCCGGTCAATCAACCGGCAGAAAGGGTCCATGATCACGGCTACAACCCGCATGAGCGGAAAAACGTAGTTGTTGTTCATCTTCCTATTACTCCCTTCATTGCGTTATGCCGCTTGTTTCCGGAGTGACCGACTGAAGGCCACCTGTTCCCGCAACAATCGTCGCATGTGGCGTGACTGCTTATCCGGCGGATCGAAGACGCTTTGGGGCGTGAATTTGTTGTCGCGGCAATCCGGACAGTACTTCTGGCTCCGGTCCATCGTATCCTTGCCGCACTTGCAGACGTTACCCCGGAAGACCTTGTCGGGGGGTCTGCCAAGGTAGCAATCCCTGCACTTGTCTTTCTTGAATACTGGCTTCCCGCAGGCGCAAAACTTGTTAGTCGTGGCCATAGTATCCTCTTCTCCCTTGAGAGCCCCCGTCCTTTTGAAGGATCGGAGTTGTTTACGAACGACAGAAGCTCATTTGGGGAGGGCGCAGTAGAATGCTGCGCCCGAGTGGTGGGAAGGAGCGGAAGAAGCTTCGTGGCTAGGCGGCGTTGCTGATCTCGTCGTCGCAGATCTCGCTGGACAGAGCTTCCAGGGTCGGCGGGACGAGGCGAGCGCTGTCTCGGCAGCCGAGGATCTCGTCGAAGTCCACGATCGTGTACGACGGCAGGACAGGCATGCACAGGCGCACGTTGCAGTCCTGGGCGATGCTCCCGGGCGAGAACGTGCTGCCCGGTACGAAGTCCTTGTCCAATACCTTGATCAAATCCTCGACTGTTGCGAGAGAAAGTGAACGTGTCATGGAATGCCTCCAACGGGTCCTTTGGTTTGTGAAGCAGGACCCCAAGTGCGAATTCCTCTTAGTAACTTGTAACTCGCAACTTGTAACTCAATTGTGTTTCGGGTTACAAGTTACGTGTTTCGAGAAATTGGCGCTTGGGGAGGGCGCAGCAGAGATCGCGTTGAAGCGAGTGCTGCGCCCGAGTGGAAGGAACATCTGAGTGGTAGGTTACTTCTTGCCCTTGCCGTTCTTGGCATCCTTGCCCTTGCCGCCGGACTTGCCAGGCTTGGGCTCGTCCTTCTTGGGGGCGTGCTTGGCGCGGCGGGCCGCGGCTTCTGCCTCGCGTCGGACCTTGGCAGCTGCTTCGAGCCTGTCGGCGAGTGCGGAACGCGCCGCCTTGATGTCATCAGCCGCCTCGTTGTCGTGGAAATCACAGCTGACATTCTGGTAGCGGGCCGTGAAGTGCGGATTGGTGTACTTCGTGCCATCCACCTCAATCCCGCTCTCTAGGATGATGTCCGCGCCCAGGGTCCAGAGACCGGCCTTGCCGCCCTTTTTGCAAGTCTCCCGGAGAAGGGAGCGGATCTCGGCCACGCGAGCTGCTTCGGCCTCACGGGCTTTGCGTGCATCCTCCATCTGCCGCTGAACTTCTTCGGCGTGCTCCTCTTCCTCGATCTCGGCCAGTACGCGTCGGACGATTACCAGCTCGTTGCCATTGGCCTCGTGGTACTCGATGGTCGCGTCGTCGGTCTCGATGACCGTTGTCTTCGAGGGCTCGGGCTGAGCAGCCGGCGCGCTGGCCTCGACCGTCTTGGTCTCGACTACTGCAGGCTTGGTTTCCTTGCGTTCACGGATGTTCTCGGCGTGCACCAGGGTCAGCTTCTGCTGTTCGGAAAGCGTGTGGTGGCAGTTCCAGCAGAAGTTGAAGGGCGTCTGCGCGGAGCAGTTCAGGCAGGTATATAGCTCCTGTCCATTGATCTTGGCCTTGGCGAGCAGGTTGCACTGCCCACAGGTCTTGTGGGGACCCACGATCTCCTTGCCGCAGGAGCACTTCTTGGAAGTGGTCTCCTTGGCATCGACCTTGTCGCTGACCAGATGAAGGTGAGCGGGCTTGGCGCCGGTCGGTGCATGCGGACCACGGATGTCCTGGCTACGCGCGGTGTTCTTACGGGTCGTCGTCATTGGCTTATCCTCCTGCAACTATGCGTTGCTTAGTACGAGAGCGGACGATACAAGGGTGAAAAGAGCGAGAATTATGCAGAAGCTGGCAGCCTTCAGACGACAAGTACTGAAGATTCCTCCTCTGCATAATTCCGGCTCCTTATAATTACCGTTTAAACAAAAGACGGCAATTTCCGTTAAACCCTGGGAGAGTTGCACAGAAACCGCCGCCTAAACTTACAATTATAACTAAACACGCAATATGCGTAGTTTAGCCAAAAATTCTCTCCTCAGAATTTTTGCTAACCTAGCGTAAAAGCTAGATTTGAGCTTGATTTTAAAGGTTTTTTCTAAAGCGCCATTCGATTTAGAACTAGCTAATATAGCACAAATTGATGGTTTTGTCAAGCCTGCCCGGTAATCTAAAAACCCGTCAGAGACAGGTTTTTAGAGCCGGGGAAAAGTGACGAGTGTGACGCTTTTCCCGGGAAGAAGGAATTCACTTAGTGGCAGGATCATTGGTAGCCTCGGGTTTGGTTGTTACTACACACGGTGTCACATTGAGCTTGGCCCAGGTGATGTGGCCGCTCTTGAGCAATATGTCTTGAGTGATGCTGAGGGCGAGTTGGCGAGAGGCCTCAGGGTCGGCAGTGCCTTTCCTGGCACCTGGCCCATGATGGCTGCTCTTGAACATTGGTCGCGCGTTCGTCGGCGCTGGTTCGGGTTTCTCAACTAACTTGGAAGCAAGTAATAAAATAAATTTGCGGCGCATAGCGGCCTCCTCTTTGTAAATCCGCCGAAGCTGTCAAGCGTAGGCGTACTTCCTGCCATGAATTGAAGGAACTCATTACAGTATGACACAAAAATCAAATAGTAAAAAAGAGACACGCGAGTGCGTGCCGCGACCTTTCGGTCAAGATTTCCCGGTCAGCATATGCCACCGGTGCTGTGGCTCATGGATTGAGACAGACCCTTGCTGGTGCAGGGGGCATTGGGCTCGTTCCCAGGTTTGCATTTCGTAATGACGAAGGCCGAGGATGGGGTAGATCCCGTCGATCAAATGATTATTCGATCGGCTGGCCAAGGCCAAAACCGCAGGGAAGAAGTTGATCGGATGCGGATTGCCCGCACGCAAGGCCTGGCGCACAGCTTTCGCTGTCTTGCCAGTCGAGATCAAGGCCTCGGCCTGCAGCACGATCTCATTCTGGCCAATGACTCCACGTCGCCAGATTTGAGACTTGTCCGGGCCTCGCTCGGTAAATGCATGGCTCGCTCCGAGCAGCTTGGCCACTTCATACGAGAACGTGGCTGAAGTGTGGTCAGAACCAATCACCCAATCCACATTCACCGTTGCGTATTCGGGACGCTTGCGGAGATTATGGACAACGAGCTTGGCCATGATCCCGCATGCCACGGGATCGCAGACAAGCAGACGTAAGTTCACGAAGCCGTTGCTGCAAATATCCGGCGAGATCTCGACATGCGGATCCTTGGGGTTCCCCGAGTGCCGCCAAAGGGCATAGTAAAGTCCGAAGATGTGGTCCAGTGCTTCGGGCGTGAAATCCGCCGGATCAATAGCGGTCGGATCCAGCTTACGCAAACCCTGCTTGTTGATTTCCAAGATGCGATTGCTCATGGCGTCTCCTCCGATTTGATGCCAAAACAACTCGTGGCACAGTTTGTTGCTTGTGCGCGGCGTTGTCAATAAAAAAGAGACACGCGAGTGCGTGTCAGTAGTTGGGAGGGATAAATCCCTCGCCTTATCAGGCCGCTTTGCCGGTGAGCTCGGCCCAGTGCTTCTTGGGGCTCATGATGGCCTTGGAGCCTTGCTGGCAGAGCGGGCAGGTCGCAGCGTTCTCCCAGGTCTCGATGTCATAGTGTCGGACCCAGACGATAGGCGATCCCTCGAAATCGTACTGAGGAGAACGGTGGACCAACGTCGCGTTCAGCGGATAGAACTTGACGAACTTGAGAGTGCCGGCTCGGATGGCTTTGCGTACGGCGGTCATGGTGGCCGTGGTGGTTACCAGCTCTTCCGCCTGGAGCACGAACTCGTCGGGTTCGATGGTGTGCCGCGTCCACATCTGTGTCTTCTCGTTCGTGCCATCCGCCAGCTTCTTGTCAGGGCCTTTCTCTGTGAAGTCGTGCTTGGCCTGGAGACGAGCTGCGACTCGTTGGGAGAAAGTGGCGCCGGCATGGTCCGATCCGATGACCCAGTTCTTATTGCCGGCTTCCCAAGCCGGCAGGCCTAGGTCCTTCATGGCCTTCCTGATGACAAATTCTGCCTGGATGGCCATGATCTCGCAGAGATTGGGGTCAACGAGTACGAGCGGCACGGCGACGAACCCATTGCTGTGTTTCCCGCTCGTGAGCTCGACGTGCGGCTGTTTGGGATCGCCGGAGTGGAGCCATCTCGCTTGTTTGAGGTCGAAGATGTGATCGAACTCCGCGTCAGTCAAAGGCCCTCGGTTCTCGAAGTCGCGCGGGTCAAGCCAGCGCAAACCGTCGGCCTGGCCGATTTCGGTCAGAGAAAAACGTCGTTCGTTTCTCATGGCTTCTTCTCCTGGCGCATCGCAGCGCGGATGGCGGTGATCTGCTCGTGCAGCTTGAGCGTCTCGCGTCTCGCAGCCTCGGCATAGTCCTCGCCTTTCGAGGCGAAGATGATGCCCGAAGACGAATTGACGATGAGTCCGGTGCCGCGGCTGTTCAGGCCGTTCCGGAGCGAAGCTTCCAGGTCGCCACCCTGCTTGCCGATACCCGGCAGGAGGATGTACATGTCATCGCCCACGATCTGGCGTACGAACTTGAGCTGCTCGGGATAGGTCGCGCCGACCACCAGCAGGCAATTGCCGTGCTTGTTCCACTTGCGGGAAACGCGCAGGGCAACGTACTGGTAGAACGGGATGAGATAGCCGGGCTTCTTGTCGTAGCTCACGATATGGGCGGTCCATTGGTCCTCGAATCCCTTGGGAAGCGGCTGGCTATCCGTCAGCTCTGCCAGCTCTTCGTAGCTGACGTAGACCGGCTTGTCCTGGAACTCGCCGCTACCCGGGTTGGACGTCTTGCAGAGCACGATAATGCCCTTGTCTGACCATTTGAGGAACGGCACGTTGGCCTCCTCGCCGAGATAGGGATGGATTGTGATTGCATCCGCGTTGAGTCTGCCGAGCAATCCTTTGGCATAGGCTTTGTTGGTCTTGCCGATGTCGCCACGCTTGGCGTCGAGGACGATCGGCAATCCGGGGCAGGTTTCGCGGATCAGGCAGAAAGTCCCTTCCAGACCCGCCTGCCAGCGAGCCGGATCCTCCTCGTAAAAGGCGGAGTTGGGCTTGTCGCAACAGATCAGGTCGCCCGTTGCCTCGACGATACCCCTGTTGAACCTGATGGTAGCGTCGAGATCGTCATCATCGTCGATCACGCAATTGGGCAACTCGTCGAAGTCGCTATCTAGCCCCACACAGACCAACTTGCCCTCGGCTTGTTTGGCATCCAACATCTCAATGAACTTGCACGTCATGACCAAATCTCCTTTCCCCACATGGGGTTTGTTACAGAACAACAACCTTTACAGCTGGCAGCACTTTAGAGCTTTTTTACTGAAAATGTCAATCCTTTGAGTAAAAAAAAGTAGGCCGAGATTGGCCTAGTGGTTGGGTCAGCGAACGCCCAGAGTTGAGCCTTCGTAGACGAGATTCTTGGGAGTGATGACGACTTGCTTCTTGTCGCTCTCCTCGATATGCCCTGCTTCCAAGGCATCGAAGCCGCACTTCGCAATGACCTCCAAAGTCTTTGTGACCTGCGCTTCCGGAATGTACAAGGCAAAGCCCGCTCCCATATTGAAGTTGCCGTAGGCCTCGCAATCATCGACCGGGCCGTGTTCTTGAAGGAAGTCGAAGATGGGCAGCTGAGGAGGAAGAGCCTCGACCACATACTTGAACGGCTTCACCGCCCGCATCAGCTTGCGCCACCCGTGGCCTGTGATATTCACGGCATAGTGGATGTCCACCTGGGCTTTTTGGCATGCGTTGATGATCGGGGCGTAGATGAGGGTCGGAGCCAGCAAGCTCTCGCCGTACGTGCAGCCGTCAGAAAGCTCGGTCAAGTATCCCTCGGGCAACTTGTCGGCGATCTTGCGGGCCATAGTCAGGCCATTGGCGTGGATACCTGAACTGTTGATGAGGATGATGGCGTCTCCGTGGGTGATCTTACTCTGGTCGATAAGATTTCTCTTATCGGCAATGAAGCCGAAGCAGGCACCGGCAAGATCAGCCGCCCCAGATTCAACAATGCCTTTCAGGGTTGGCGTTTCTCCTCCTCCCCAAACACCCCCGGCCAGATCAACGGCCCGTTTCGTTCCGACGATCAGGTCTTGGCAGCGTCGCTCATGGTTGAACCAGCTCGATTCGCCAACGGCCAAGTACTGTCCGTACACGACGGGTAACGCACCGACCGTAATGAGGTCATTGACCGCCATGGCAACGTTGCAGATGGCGATGTTGGTGTAGTGCGTCTGGCCAGTCTTGTTCAAGACGTCGGCGACTATGTCATACCGGTCGGCCACGAGTGACTTGGTGCCAAGGCCTTCTACCACGAAAGCCCAGTATCCCCACGGCGTCTCAATGACATAGGCGCTTTCGCCCCTACTCTCCTTGACTTCGCTGAATCCGAAATCCTCGAGATTCTGAGCAGTTTCGAACCCGGAGATCTGCGCCATGCGCTTGAACGGATCCATGGCGTCATAGTCCACGCCCGTGCCCGCGTACGTCATCCCTTTTCCCTGTGTCATGACTCTCTCCTTGATGTGATGGTGCATCAACCTTTACAGCTGGCGACACTTTGTCTGATTAAGATTTCTTTGTCAATAAAATAAAAACCGTGATTTGGATCACGGTTTTTATTTGGTGCGCCCTGAGGGAATCGAACCCCCATCACCGGTTCCGAAGACCGGCACTCTATCCGTTGAGCTAAGGGCGCTGAATTGGACGTCATTAGTCTAATGTAACTAAAGACGGCTGTCGAGTTGAAGGAAAAAAAGAGACGGCTAGATGCCGCTCAAGATGCCGCGAGGCGAGTGCCTCCTACGGCGGCAGGCTCCTCGGCCCGCCTGATGGAGAAGCTCTGGCTGCGTTGTTGAATGTTACGCAACCGAGCGCGTTCGTGGTGGTTGGGTCTGATCCTGCATTCTTCGATCTTTACGTAGCGTTCAGGATCAATGTTCAGGAGGCGGGACATCGCTTCCCGGCTCTTGCCCAAATCTTGGCGCATCCAGTGGAACTTCAGTGCTTCCTCGATGTTGGGAGGCAGCTCCACCTCGAGAGCTATTTCCGGATCGCGGAGAACGATTTCCCCCGCAGTTCCGGGACGTACAATCTGGTAACCATCCGGGTAGACGCTGGTGTCTCGGAGACGGGCAGGGATCCAACCAGGTTTCCTGTCGCTAGTTGCCGACAAGTAATTTGCGGCCGCCTGGCTGATGGCCTGCCTGTAAGCATCTTCAGTCGGAGGTCCGCCGTTCTTGGGCGTGAACTCGACATAGGTGCTCAGGTCAGGGAACGAGATCCTGCAACCGCTCGGGATCTTCCGAACTACGATAGGGTAGCGAATCATCGCACACCTCCACGTTGGTATTATTTTACTACCATTTTCAGCCCACTGTGTCAAGACGTTGCAACGTTCCAATGTTTGGCATCCAATCCGGCTTGGGCAGCTGCAATTTGGGCTTCTTGTTTTGAAGTCCCGCTGCCAACCGCGACCAATTCTTTATCTAAAAAGACGCCGACCGTGAATTCCTTGTTATGGTCAGGCCCGGATTCTTTCAGGACTTTATAATTTGGGGTGATACCCAAAAGTTCCTGGGAAGTTTCTTGGAATTTGCTCTTTGGGTCTATATACAGCTGGTTTTTCAGGATAAAAGGCAACGTGCTTAAAATATGTTTATGGATAAAGCCCTCAGCTGCCTCAGCTCCGCCATCAAGATAAATTGAGCCAATGATAGCTTCGATGGCATTGGCCAAGATGTACATGCGAGCCTTGGATTCTTTATCCTTGGCCTCGCCTTTGGACATCAAAAGATAATCTTCGAAAGCCAATTGCGTAGCAATGCCGGCCAAGGTCTTGGCATTTACCAAGGCTGCACGCCAGTTGGTCAGTTCGCCTTCAGGATTGGCATAATTTTTATATAAATATTCTGTCACGATCAGTTCCAAGACAGCATCGCCTAAAAATTCCAGTCGTTCGTTGTGCTCGTAAGGAAAATCAGAATGCTCGTTCAAGTAAGAACGGTGGGTCAGGGCTTGCATCAGCATTGCCTTGTCCTTAAATTTGTAACCAAGCCGCTTTTCCAGCGGTTTAAAATCACTCTGTGGGATTGTGGTCATAGCGTTCACTTTTGTGGCGAACGTTGCTCGCGAAGCTGACGGATTATTCCGTGCGCTTCGCCAGTCTCGTTCATCCAATCAATTATTTTACTAATTATTCTTCACTTTTATCAGATGGCGGGGGACTGTCAATTGGTGCGTCAGGACTTTCTTTTGGTTTGTCAGCTGGTTTG
>JAQULH010000022.1 GCA_029004215.1 Patescibacteria group bacterium
GACAGTGAAGTCACCGTTGTCAGTCCCTAGCTGGGCAGGGGTCATGGATCCGTGCGATCCGCCGCCGAGCACATACTTGAATGGAGCGGTCTTCACCAAGCTCACAACTCCGATTAGGTCGCTGTATGTCTTGGCATCCCAGCTGCTGCCATTGCGCTGGTATGTCAGACCGATCCAGTCAGAGCCGGTATAGCTTGAACCGACTGCCATGACATCGCAGGCAGATGTCCCGTGGACCCCTGTGAATCCATAGGAACCGACCGGTGTCTGAATCATGGCCCAGGAAGTGCCGTCCCAGTGAAGCAGGGCTGCACGCCAGGACTGCGTTTGTGCATCGGACAGTGAGCCGGCAGCGAAGACGCTGCTCGGGCTGGCGCAATACATCTTGGCCAGACCAAGCGTATTGTCCCCAAAGGACGGCAGGGGCGATGTGGTGAGCGAAGAACCGTTCCACTTGTACATCCGAGCGTCTTTGAGATTGCTCCCATCACGCCCGATGAAATACACGTGACTTGTATCAGCCGCGCACATTGGCCCGATTACCAATCCATTTGTTTGCTGCTCAGCAAGCCTGGTCACACTCGTACCATCCCAACGGATGAAAACGCCGTTGCCAGCATTCGTCTGGTTGTAGACAGAGTAGACCTGGTTCGTTCCCAGACACACGATGTCGGGGTTGGCCGACCCAGGGCTTCCGGTGACGGGCACGGTGATGACATTCCAAGTGGATGTGCGGTGCATGAACTCCATGTTGGTGTAGCCACCGATCCAGGCGAACTGGTCATTCTCGGCATTGGCACAGCCCGTGAAGACCCGATTGCCTACCTGCGGAAGCGCCTGTTGGTTCCAGGTTCCGCAAGAGTGTGGCACGCCCGGAGGCGTGAACGAACTGCAAGTTCCGAAGTTGTGAGGGCATGTTGCCGTTCCCCAACAATCCGGATCAAGGCAGTCTGTCCAACCGTCGCAATCGTCGTCCTTGCCATCGTTGCACTTGGACTCCGTGAGCGGAGCTTTGCAAGTACCCCAGTGGCAACCGCTTTCGCAGGTGCGCTGTCCTTGCGAGCCGCAGGTCGTGGTACAGGACGTGTCGATGCTACCCAGCGGGCACTCGAACCCCTCATCAATGCCATTGACGCCGTTGTTGTCGATGCCATCGCAGATCTCGGCGCACCAGGGGTTACCTGTGCACTGTGGGTCTGCGCAGTCGACTTTTCCGTCGCCGTTGTTGTCGATGTGGTCATAGCAGATCTCAGGACAAACGGAATTTCCGAAGCAATCCGCGTCCTTACAGTCGATCTTGCCGTCGCCATCGTTATCGATGTTGTCGTTGCAGATTTCAGTCTGGAGACAGTAGTAGCCCCCGGGGTTGTTGGGGTCACCCCAGACCTTACTGCATGTGCAACGCCACAGGTTTCCACAACTGTACTCCCCAATATTCGGACAGGGATCCAGAGGGATGGCGTTGATGCACTGGCAACCAGGGAAGGATGCACAAGTAGGATCGGCACAGTCAGTTTTGTTGTCGCCGTCGTTGTCATAGTTATCGTCACAGATTTCGACTGGGACGACACATGACCCGAAGACGCAATTCTGCTGGCAGGTAGCTTGACCCTTCTTGCCGTTCGGAAGTGTACATTGGGCAGAGCTTCCTTTTGCACACTCGAACCCCTCATCGATCAGACTGTTACCATTGTTGTCTACGCCGTCGCAGACTTCAGGTTGGCACGAGGTGTAGCTTGTGCAAGCCGGATCCTGACAGTCGGTCAGGTTGTTGCCATCGTCATCAATACCATTGCCACAGATCTCCTGGGGCGGTGGTACGTCGATGACTGCTCCGTCTGCGTCTACGCCAGCCTCAGCATCTGCCTCGACAGGATCAGCGTCGGCCTCGGGTGAGGCATCAGCATCCTGTTCGATCTGAGCATCTGCATCAGTCCCAGTCTCGACGCCGGTTTCAGCGTCTGTACCGGCATCTGAGTCCGTCTGGATAGGCGAGTCTGCATCAGCGTCTACGCCAGCTTCATCAGGGCACGGAGCGTTGAGCGTTCCATCGTCATTGATGAGCTTGCCGTCGCAATTGCAGATCAGCTTGCCGCAGGTGGAGGGTTGACCTGGTGATGTGCAGGGGTCGCCTAGCTTGTTGGGGCACGCGTCAGAGTCAATAGAGACTTCGGGCGCAGCATCCGCATCAGGCTGGACTTGATTGTCCGGCTGGTTGGTATCGGACTCCTGGGCATCTGGCCCGGGTGTCACGATGGGGTTGTTATCTGTGCCGCCGCAACCCACCAGGGCTGCCGCGACCAGAAGCATGCAGGCGTACAGCTTGATCAGGTTGCGGTTCATGATACTTCTCCTTTGTGACTTGTGACACGCGACTCGTCAGAAAATCCGACGTGTCACGTTTCACGCGTCACTTCTTTGCTAGTTGTCGATGTCCAATCCCGCCATAGGCGGACAGGCACTGCTCCAAAAATGAAGAGAGCAATGCGTAAATATAGCATAAAATAGCCAAAAGGTCAAGGCAAGCAGGGTCGTGTGCACAACTATTAAAAAATGTGCTATACTGTAAGCAATTCTACTTTTATATGCAAAAAAAATACTTTTATGGTTCCTTAATCGGCTTGATAGGAATCATTAGCGTTTGGCAGCTAGCTAATGCCCAAACTTGGGCTGGTCCAAAGCCAAATTGTAGCGATCCAACTAAAACTGATTGTAATGTAGATGGCGTGGTCTGGAACAGGTCGAATGCTTCTATTGATACAGCTCCGATACAACCAGGTAACTTTAAAATATCCGGAAGGGCGGAAATTGGTGATGACTTGAAAGTCAATACCACTGATAAAGCTATTAGAGTCGATCAGCCTGGTTCATCAAATTTCAATATTGGCAACTGGGCGCAAACAGATCCGAATGCTTACGTTAATTTGAGTATTTGGGGAAATGTCGATCTTAAAAAGCATGGCTTAGCCCCTGATCCGAAGCTATCAACTCCAGTTCTTTGTCTTTCTGGTGATTGTCGTACTACCTGGCCAGCAGGTGGTGGCGGAGGTGGGGGAACCGTCACGAGTGTCGGATCAAGCAATGGTTTAACAGGAGGTCCGATAGTTGGAGATGGAGCTTTGTCCATCATGTCTTGCGGTGAAGGTAAAATTTTAAAAACTGTTGGTGGTGTTTGGGCTTGTGCTGATGATACTGATACTAATAGTGGGGGAACTGTTACAACGATTAGCTCACCAGACACCTCTATTAACGTAATTAACGGTTCAGGTCCTGTGACGAATTTGGGTTTGAATACAGGTCTGCTTGATGCGAGGTATGTCAATGTAGGCGGTGACACGATGTCTGGTGGTTTGGTAGTCCAGGGCAATTTGGATGGCCAACTTACAAACAGGTTCGGTTGGAGTGGGACATTAGGTGATTGGTTGATGAATATCATGCCTGCTGCCAATACGATAGCTACAAAAGGCACGATCACACACACTGGAGCAATAAACTCATCTGGCAATATTGCAGTCACGGGCGCAGGAGGCAAAATTACATCAGGAACTTTTTGCATCGGTGCCAGCTGCGTAAGCTCTTGGACTACCGGTGATGTAACTGATGTTTTAGGTGGTAGCGGGATAACAGTCACAAATGGCGTTGGCCCTCAACCGACAGTAAAAATTTCTAATTGCGGAAGCAATGGCCAAGTAATGATGTGGGACGCCGCGGGCAGCGCCTGGGCTTGTGCCATGCCGGTTGAAAATATTCAACTAAGTGGCATTGGTTTGACGGGCGGCGGCGCTCCAAATGCATCAGGCATAGTCACCGTTGGGTTGGACAATACTTATTTGAATGGAAGGTTTGTAAATAAAGCCGGTGATACTATGACGGGCGGTTTAACACTTTCAACAGGAAATTTAGCTTTGACTGGTGCTCCGGGGACAAATGGAAACCTGTTTCTTCCTACTACGGGTGGCATTGGTTTTAACGGCAGCCGAAGCAATACGGGATTCCTTCAATTGTGGAGTGATAATATTTTCTATTGGGATTTGGGCTCAGCTGATAACTTGACCATCAGAAACCATAATTTGGCTGGCACAGCTCTGCAGATTAAGAGTGGTGATTTAGTCGTGCCAAATAATAAATGGGGTGATGGTCAGGCGACTTTAGCTGGTTGTACTTTCGTGGCCAAAAATCCAGCAGGTGGAGCAACTCAATGTTCGGTTGGACAATTTTCTGCTGGTATAAGCATGAATGCTGCTGGAACGGCTGTGGCAGGCATCTACTGTTGCCCACTATAAGGGTCAAGGCTTAAAAAAATAAACCCTGCCTTTCGGCGGGGTTTTGCTTTTTATAAGCGCTTAACGTAGCATATTTCTTATTATGCTCAAACTTTGGAACTCACTTTCACGCACGCGCGAGGCCTTTGGGTCAATCATCCCAAAAGAAGTGCACATGTACTCTTGTGGGCCGACTGTTTATGCCATGCCGCACATTGGCAACTTCCGTGCTTTTGTGACTTGGGATATTTTAAGGCGCGTTTTGGCGGCTGACGGCTACAAAGTCGTGCATTGCATGAATATAACGGATGTCGGACACCTAGTGGGTGATGGCGATGAAGGACAAGACAAACTCCAAATGTCAGCTGAAAAGGAAGGTAAGACAGCTTGGGATGTTGCAAAGTATTACGAAAATATTTTTATCAAGGATACTCAATCACTGAATATCATCTTGCCTGAGCTGCCGCTCTTATGCCGCGCGACTGATCATATTGCAGAACAGATTAAACTAATACAAATTTTGGATGAAAAAGGTTTTGCTTATACCACGTCTGACGGAGTTTACTTCGAGACTTCTAAATTCCCTGAGTATGGCAAGCTTTCCGGCCAGCCGCTTGGAGAAAAAATGGAAGGAGCGCGAGTTGAGTCTAACTTGGAGAAAAAACACCCGACTGATTTCGCGCTCTGGAAGTTCAGTTATCCAGGCGGTAGGGCTTTTGACCCGGCGCAGGATGATGCTGCTAAGCGACGTCATATGGAATGGGAAAGCCCTTGGGGTCTTGGTTTCCCGGGCTGGCATATCGAATGTTCTGCCATGAGCCGTAAGTACTTAGGACAACCATTTGATATCCATACCGGCGGAGTTGACCATATCCCGGTTCATCACGAGAACGAGATTGCCCAAAGCGTGGCTGCTTACGGAGTGCCGCTGGCCAATTTTTGGGTGCACGTTGATTTTATGACGGTTGACGGCCAAAAGATGAGCAAGTCTCTCGGCAATACTTATACTTTAGAAGACTGTCTGACCAAAGGCATTGAGCCAATGGCTATCCGGTATTTCTATCTTGGTGCGCATTACAGGTCTAAGTTGAATTTTACTTGGGAAGCAGCCCAGGCAGCCCAAAACGCCCTCGACAAGCTGCGTGAAGCTGCCAGGAGCTGGGAAATTCCGACCGATCAAGAGGTTGATGCTGCTTACAACACTGAATTCTTAACGGAGATGGATGATGACCTGAATACGCCGGCTGCCTTGGCTGTTGTCTGGGACATGGTCAAATCAGGTTTGGAAAGCGGCCACAAGGCAGCGACCTTGTTGGCTTGGGACAAAGTTCTTGGCTTGGGACTGGATAAATATATTGCTAAACCGATAACAATACCCGAAAACATAAAAGCGATCGCCCAGCGCCGTTGGGAAGCCAAATCACGGCAAGACTGGAACGAGGCTGATCAATTAAGGTTAGAATTGGAAAACCAGGGTTGGAAAATGGAAGACGGCCAGAATGAATATAAGCTTAAACCCAAAGTTTTATAGCCAGTTTTTCTTTTTGAAAAGCCAGAGCATGCCAATTGCTCCGAGTGCCATTATCCCTATAATTACCCAAAAACCATAAGGATGGCTGACAAGCGGCATGCCTGTTGCATTCATGCCGAAAATAGCAGCTACCAGCGTCAGAGGGAAGACAATGACCGAGATAATGGTCAAAGTTTTCATTATTTCATTGGTTTGGTAATCCAAAAGCGAAGCATTAGTCTCGTGCAAGGCGTCAATGGTGTTTTTTTGGAGCTCGAGCCTGTCCCAGACATCCTTGGTCTCATCCACTAGCTTATCAAAGTATTCTTGTAACCTATCAACACTTACATATCGGCTGCGGGCAGCGCCTACCAGCTTACGGATAACAGACTTGTGGCCCTGAATGGCCTTGCGCACACTCACGATATTGGTTTTGACGCGCAGTAATTCCTTAATCAAGCTCCTTTCAAAATTTTTAAAGAGTTTTTTCTCAATATCCTCAACATCTACCGAAATGTGTCGTAGCATCGGGTAAATAGCCTCCACCAAAGATTCGAGTATGACATGCAAAAGATGGGGGACGTCGTAGATCGCCGGCAATTCGCCGCTTTCGAATTGGTTGTAAAGCACTTGGAGTTGCGATAGACCAGCAGTATCCACAATCGTCAAACGGTTCTTTTCAATAAAAAAATCTATTTCAGCAGAAGAGATAATGCGCGTTTTTCGGTCAAAAACGGGATAATTAAGGATCATGAACAAATACTTATCGCGGATGGCCAACTTGGTTGATTGGAGCGGGGGCGCAGTATCTGCTAAATCCAAATCATGGTAACCGTAACTTTGCTGGATCGCCTGCAGCGTCTTGCGGTCATTGGCGCTAACCATTATCCATTCGACCGACTGGTTGTTAGCCAGTGACATTGTTCTTAAGGTTCTGGGTGGCATGAGCCTATTATACTGCAAAATGTGGTATACTGTATACATCTCATGAGCCCAAACGGCTTTAAGTTATGAATTCTATTGACCCGAAACTTACAGAGGCTGAAATGACGCCTGAAAAAAAGGCTGAACAGGTTGCTCCTGCTGAATTATCCAGCACAAAAGCCGATGAAATAGCCATAGAGCAGACAAATGAAAAGGAGGCGCCTGTTTTAGAAGCTGAAAAAGAAAAAGTTGGAGCAGCCGCAGTCACGGCAGTGCCTATGCCGACTCAAGCTCAGGTCGTCGCCCTGGAAAAAGACCAAGCAACCGTTGAAGTCGAGAATATCTTGGAAGACGGCTTAAAAGATATCTATGGCAAGCTGCCGGATAACCTTAAGCCGGTTTTTAAGCAGAAGGGTGAGGAAACCGCCCAAGCCATCTCAAGGATGGTTAAGGAAGCATCGGTTAAATTTGGCGAAATCATGAAGCTGATCTTGAGTTGGTTAAAAATCATTCCTGGTGTCAATAGATTTTTCCTTGAACAAGAAGCAAAGATCAAAGCAGACCGCATCGTGCTGTTGACTAAACAAATCGAAGAAGATAAGTCCAAAATAACCAAATGATTCCCTTAGCCCTTTTCGCCTTTCAGGCGGATTTAACCGGACAAACGAGTTACGGACTGGATATATTTGGAATTATCCAAGACCAACCCTGGATACCAACTGTTTTGACGTTGGTTGTGGTGTTTTTATTCATAATACTGGTTGCGTATCTCGTAAGGCGCTGGCTTCACCTGCAGATTGCTCACGAGCATACGTTTAATACGGTTGTCCTTAAGGTTAAGGTCCCGAAAGAGGTTAAGCAGGAGGATATCGAGCACACCAAGAGCTTGCAGCAGATGCAGGAATTGATTGGTTTTACAGAAACCATTTTTCAAACCATTGGCAGTATGCGTCCGCAAGAGGGGCTTAAATCGTGGCTTTTTGGTCGCCGGGACAACTTTGGTTTTGAGATGGTTGTCCATAATAACCTGATTACTTTTTATGTTGTTTGCCCCCGCAAGCAAAAGGATTTCATGGAAGCCCAAATCCATGCCCAATATCCGCATGCTTGGATTGAAGAGGAGGATGACTATAATATTTTCAGGCCGGATAGCGTAATACTGGCTTCTTACTTAAAATTCAAACGGCCGAGTTATTTCCCTGTTAAAACATACAAAAAGATGGAGAGCGATCCCATGAACACCATCACCAATGCTTTATCCAAGATGGGGGAAAAGGATGGGGCGGCTATCCAGTTCATAATCCGGCCGGCCAAGGCGGCTTGGCGCCGTGAAGGCCTGAGGATCGCACGCGAGATGCAACAAGGCAAAAAATATTCACAGGTCGGTAAGGGCGCCAGTTCCAGGATTGCTAAAGAGACAATGGATGTTTTACGCGGGCCAAAAGACAGCGCCCAGAAAGAGCCTTACAAGCTTTCACCCATGGAAGAAGAGATGATTAAGGGTCTACAAGAAAAATCTTCCAAGGCAGGATTAGAAGTTAATATCCGCGTTGTGACCACTGCCCTGTCGCTCGAACTTTCTCGGCGTTACATGGACGACATACTTAATGCCTTTGGCCAGTACAATATTTTTGAGTTTGGCAATACTTTTTCTGTGGCCACTCCACGCAACCAGGGCCGCGTTATAACGTACTTCATTCACAGGCATTTTGACCCGAGCTACAAACTTGTTTTGAACAGCGAAGAGCTGGCTTCGCTTTACCACTTCCCGTTAGCATCAACTGAAACTCCAAAGATTGATTGGTTATTGGCCCGCAAAGCTTTGCCACCTTCTAACTTACCTCGTGAAGGCCTGCTTTTGGGCTTATCCGAATATCGCGGGCATACGTATGAGATACGCATGAAGGATCCTGATCGCCGCAGGCACATGTACATTATCGGTAAATCGGGCGGAGGCAAATCGGTCTTGCAAAAATCCTTGATCAAGCAAGATATCCTGAATGGCAAAGGTGTTTGCGTCATCGACCCACACGGAGACTTGGCCGAGGAGTGCTTGGAGTTTGTGCCAAAAGAAAGGGCTGAAGACGTCATCTTCTTCAATCCGGCTGATTATGAGCGGCCTATCGGCTTGAACATGTTGGAGTTTGATCCAGCCCAACCCTACCAGAAGACATTTGCAGTCGAGGAAATGCTCAAAATATTTGACCAGTTGTACGACTTAAAGTCGACTGGCGGACCAATGTTTGAGCAATACATGCGCAATGCCATGATGCTGATCATGGACGACCCTGAATCCGGCTGCACGCTGCTGGATGCGCCAAAAGTCCTTTCAGATGAACAATTCAGACGATATAAGTTAAGCAAATGCAAATCAGCGACCGTCAGGGATTTCTGGACAAAAGAGGCTCAAAAAGCCGGCGGAGAAGCTTCACTCGCCAACATGGTGCCTTACATCACATCCAAACTAACACCATTTATTGCCAATGACTTCTTGCGGCCGGTTATATCGCAACAAAAGAGCGCCTTTAACTTCCGCCAAATCATGGACGAGGGCAAGTTGCTCTTTTGCTCGTTAAACAAAGGCAAACTGGGCGATGTGAGCGCTTATTTGGTAGGCATGATTGTTGTGGGCAAGATACTGATGGCAGCTTTGGCGCGCGGAGACATGGATCCATCCAAACGCAAAGATTTTTATTTGTATATTGATGAATTCCAAAACTTTTTGACCGACTCGATCACGGCTATTCTTTCTGAGGCGCGTAAATATGGCTTAAACTTAATTATCGCGCACCAGTTCATAGGACAACTCACACGCAAAGGAGGGGATACGCAAATTCGTGACGCCATCTTTGGCAACGTAGGCTCACTCATCGCCTTTAGGGTTGGCCCGGATGATGCTGAATTTCTTGAAAAGGAATTTTCACCGGTCTTTTCCAAGTTTGATCTCATGAATACCGAGGCCTTTACGGTTAATATCAAACTCTTAATTGATAATACTGCCAGCAAGCCCTTTAACATGAAGCCCATCATGCCACCTACTGGCAATAAGGAGCTGGCCAACATGATTAAGGAGCTCTCTCGATACAAATATGGACGCAAACGTGAGATTGTCGAGATGGAAATGATGGAAAGATATTCAAATGTCGAGAAGGCTATGCAAGACGAAGATACGAGTTTATAGTTTTTGACAAATTTGACTTTTTTTGATTGTAACGTAAACTAGAACTAACAAAAACAGGCTGTGGATAATTCAATTATCCTCTCAACAAACAAAAAATATGCCTACCACACGCAAATCACAAGCCAGCGACGAGGCAGAAGTTATGGATGAAGTCGATGGGCAAAACGAGATACAAATGCCAATCAACCAGCCGGATGATGCGGGTAAGGCTGTTTTGAACTCAATGGAAACCAAGCTAACCTTGGCCAAAAAATTGATTACCAATTTAAAAAACGATCTAGGCAACCTAGAACGGCTTTTGGCTAGTGAGTCAGAACCTGCTGATCTTGAGCAATTCATGCGCCGGACAATGACTGATGAGGGTGAAGTTATGCATCCTGCCAACGAAGGTAAGATTTTGGAGGGCGTCTTTGACGGCCAAAACATGATCGGCTCAGATGGCAAGCTTTATATGGTGCCACCCAACTACGCTTCAAAGTCCAAGTTGGTAGAAGGCGATATCATGAAATTAACAATCCAACCCAATGGAAGTTTCTTGTATAAACAGATAGGCCCGATTGAAAGGCAAAGGGTAATGGGGGTTTTGACGCGAGACGAAGTGACATCTGACTGGAAAGTAGTGGCTGACGGCAAAAAATACAACATACTCACGGCTTCAGTCACTTATTTCAAAGGGCAGACCGGCGATGACATCGTGATCCTAATTCCCAAAAATGCGCCGTCCAAATGGTCGGCTGTGGAAAACATCATCAAACGGGACTAAAGTCCCGTTTTTTGTCCGTCATTGCGAGCGGAGTTGGACGTAGTGTGGCAATCTGCGAAGCTTGTTGCTGAAAGGCTGATGAACGGGTAATCTTTGTGCCGTATGCCAAACCTTAGCCGCGCCTACAGGCCGCAAATTTTTGCGGATGTTTATGGCCAAGAAAACATAACTGAGACGCTGCGTAAGGAGGTTGAAATGAACAAGCTTGGCCATGCTTATTTGTTTTCCGGCCCGCGCGGCGTGGGCAAGACAACTGCTGCCCGCATTTTCGCCAAGGCAGTCAACTGCCTTGCGCCCCAAAAGGGCGAGCCGTGCATGAAATGCGCGGCCTGCGAAAAGGCAGCGGCCGGCAGCATCGATATTATTGAGATGGACGCGGCTTCAAATACCGGCGTGGATAATGTACGAGAAGCCATCGTAGAGCACGTACGATTTGTGCCGTCTGAACTCAAATACAAGGTTTACATCATTGACGAGGCGCACATGCTCTCGACTTCTGCCTGGAATGCCTTGCTCAAGACAATCGAAGAACCCCCGGAGCACGCCATCTTCATCTTTGCGACAACTGAAAAGCATAAAGTCCCGGCCACCATTGTCTCACGTTGCCAGCGGTTTGATTTTAAGCGCATTGCTTCTGACCGCATAATCACAAGGCTTGAAGATTTAGCGGGCAAGGAAAAGTTCAAAGTTGACCAGGCTGTTTACCATTCCATTGCAGCCAAAGCCGAGGGTTGCTTACGTGATGCGGAAAACCTTTTGGGTCAGTTATTCAGCTTGGGAGAAAAACATGTCACGTCTGATGTGGCCTCATTGGTAATCCCACCATCCCAATTACCTTTAGCTGTCGACCTTCTGACTTTAGTCGCCAAACGCGACGTGCCTGCCGTCCTGCAAAAAATTCTTGATTTTGAACAAGACGGCGTATCTTTTATGCCATTGTTTGACGATTTGATTGCGGCTGTCAGGTCACTCATGCTAGCAGCAGTCACCAATCAGCGCGATTCATTACAAAAAGGGGATGAAGCCAGCCAAGGCTTATATCAACTGATCGGAAGTTTTGACCATAAAGAGCTGGTCAATATCTCATTATTGCTTATGGAAAGGCGCAAGGACGCCAAACAGGGGCTTGATTCTCGCTTTGCGCTAGAAATGGCCATGACCGCCATTGCGATCGGAGCTACAAGCGATAAGTACCAAGAAACAAGAGACAAGATACAAATTAAGCCGAATGACGAAAGTTTTAAGAGCCAAAAACAAAATGAGATAGAAAACACCAAGATACAAGAAACAAGAGACAAACAAGAGCCAAATTCCTCAGACTCGTTACTCGTTACTAGCAACTCGTTACTGACGTTAAATCAAGTCAGGTTGATGTGGCCAAAAGCACTGGAGGCTTTAGAAAATAATAAGTCTCTTTTGTTTATCTTAAAGCTCTGTAAGCCCATAGACATCCAAGACCAAACATTAGCTTTGCATTTTCAATATCCTTACCATAGGCAAACTATCATCGATAACCCCAAAAATAAGATGATCGTCGAAGATGCGTTACGTAAAATTTTAGGCGTGCAGGCATTGACCATCAAAGAATCCACGGCCGAAGTACAAGCAGACGAAAAACCAGAGGTTAAACTTGATACCGTCTCAAAATTACTCGACGCCTTTGGCGGCCAGGTCGTGGCTTGACTTTGTGCCTTTTTTTGATTATTATTGTCGCGTTATTCCGGGGTCGTCTAAAGGTAGGACAACAGACTCTGAATCTGTTTATCGGGGTTCGAATCCCTGCCCCGGAACCAACAAAATCGCCTTGCTTTAAGGCGATTTTTGATTATTTAATGCCCTTTATAAACGAGATTATAGTCAATATAATTTGAACGCCTGTAAAAACATATATTACTAACGTTGAGCGCCTCGAGGCCTTTTCGAAGCGGCTCATAATATTTTCCATTCTTTCAAGCGTATTAGCCATTTTTATAGTGGCGTCTGATGCCTTAGTATCAAAAGGTACAATGACGGGGTTCATATATTTTGAAATTACTTATTATTTTGACTTTTTACACCAGAAGGAGCATATTATCAACGTTAGTAAAATTCAATTTTGCCTAAACTTTACGGCTTAACCGTGAGGCATGGCAATAAACCCCATGACAGATACTGGACCCCGCGTTCAGCGTCCTGTCATGGGTAATATCTCGAAAGGGGTATTTGGCCGCAAGGCCTAGCTAGCGCGGGGCTTTGTGTAAGAAAATTAACGCTCGTCAACTGACAAATAATATGAAAACAACCAATCAAGCCATCCAAAATGCACTAGTCAAAGCTCAGGAAGAATTTGATGTTCTTACACTCGGCAAAGAAAATTTAACTGCTGGAGATATTTTAAAGCTTAGAGAACACGCCAGACAAAGGACTGATCTTTCACAACCGGATGAATCTCTTACACCGGATCAACTAGCTTGGAAGAAAATATTTCAGGTTATTGACTCGAAAGCTAAGGAGCAAATACCTGAAGATGAGATTCAAGCACTTGATGCAACAAAGACAGAGCTTGACGAAATAAAAACTACTGTACAAAATTTAGATAAGTTCAAGATTCTGGGCAGACAAATCGAGGAAGCTCTAATTATGGAGCTGGGTGCACTTTTGGCGTCTAGTCCCCATTGCGGAGAAAAGAGTGATTACTTCTTAAGATATGACAGCCTAAGTGAAGCAATGTTGAATAAAAGCACGACTAATGACGAACGTGTAAAAAATGCTGAGCAAATTATTAAGTTAATCGATCTTGCTCATAAATGGTGTACACAGAACCTTTTTGAGGCACATGATAGGATATATCAACAAATTAATGAAATGGAGAAGTTGATTCAAACGATATGTACTTCTATTGAGAAAAACTTCAATAAAATTGATGCCTCACAACGTGAGGATTTGGTTAGATTAAAAGACTCCTCAAAAAATTGGCTAGAAATGACACAGGAGCTATATCGAATGAGGACCATGGCGATTACCGCAGTCAAAAGAAGGTTTGAGAGTGATCTGATTCTTCCAAAAAACGTTTTATTTCGTAAAGGCGACATCTCTAAAAATTTAGATGATGATGAAGTTGAAAAATTCAAGTCAAGTTTAGCCAGTTCGGCAACACTGTTTATTACATCCACAAATAAAGAAAAGGAAATAGGACAAAAAAGAGAGATCTTATCTAAGGGGCTCTTCGGTGCGCCAGAAGATTACATGAGTTTAGGTAAAGAGAAGGCGACTGACATTATAAAACCAATTCGGGATAATCAACCTCAAAACCCTCTCCAAGGAAAAGCCTGGTTCCGACTGGCGAAGGTACTTTACATTTTAACCTACTTTTTTCTCGGGCTGATTGTTTTTGCGATGTTGGTCTCAGGTGAATCCGAGTTCATAGATGCAGCTATTTGGACAGCTATTATTGGCATTGGAATCATGATTATTATCAAGAAAGGATTCTATTACATAGTCTTAGGAAAGACGTCATGGAAGAAATAACTGCATGAACAATGAAGATCGAAAACACATTAAATAAAAACTGTTTTTTACTCAGCCCTCCTTAACTGATCTGTAACGTGATATACTCTTTTTAGATGCTAACTTGCACTTGGTGCGATGTTTGACCCACAGGGACGACTCTGCTAAAAGATAAAGTCTAACACAATATATGCCAGAAACATCCCTTTCCATAAAAGCAATTGAATTAACAAGGGCCGTGTTTGAATCAGTGCATGGCAATCTTGGTTTATTAAAATTCAATATCGAAGAATTAACACCAACGAATGGCGTAAATGGAGAGGAATCAAAGAAATGGCGAATCATCTGTAGCTTCTATGAAACCCTAGGTAGCTCAGCTCCATCTCGTTATCAAGTTGATGTGAACCTGAATGACAATACCGTGACACTAAAAAAACTAGGAGGAGACCCCGCTACGCCCGAGGCAAAATACGTTGTCAGGTCCTCCAATGAGGACAAGCCGTTGTAGAAGATGTTTTTAGACCTTAATCAACACGATTATGAAAAAGATATAATCCCATTCATCAAAAATGGGATTATTATTGACACAAGCGTGATCGATATTTTTATTGATGGGCTAGTAGAGGTTAGGATCGCAAAAAAGAGGTTGGAGGAAATACCTGAATACTGTACGTTATTAGCCTTCTTTGATCTTATCAACATCACAAATCGTTTTGAAAAATTCTTCATAACTCCACATATTTTGACTGAGGTGTGTACACACTTTCGTATTAAATATAACAAGAGGCTGGACTATAAAGACATTGTTGATGAAGTAATGCCCGTCTTGAAGGTGATGCAAGAAGAAGTTATTGGGAAAGATCAAATTTTCGAACAAATCAATTATACAAGACCTGTCATAGAGATAGGAGATATCTCCATATTTGTTGTTGCGGAAAAATTTCTAGCCTCTGGCAAGAAGGTGGCTTTGCTGGCAAAAGACAGAGACTTGAATAAAATCTACGAAAACCACCAAAATGTCATGGTTATGGATTACCAAAGCATCATATTAAATCGTTTGTAAGTATCTTTAATCACTTGCTTGATCAGCCTGTAATATGAACCCCATTCTCGGCCTGGTTGGTCCCAGCGGCTCTGGCAAATCAACTTTGATTATAGCTATGGTCGCAAAGTTTCCGGAGAAGCTTGAAATTTCGCGTTCTTTGACGACGCGGCCTAGGAGAGGGGATGATGATGACCTGTTTTATTCTTTTACCACGCCAGAAGATATCAAAAGTCGACAAGCTCGTGGTTTGCTGACCCACTTTGCAGAATATGCCGGTAACTTGTATGCGACTGACAGGAACGAGCTGGATGAACTACTGTCGCACAAGATTGGGATTGCGGCTTTGGTTGAGGATGGCGTCAGGGCATTGCGCAAAGCAGGTTATCGCGTGATTGTGGTCAAAATCCAACCAGAGCACTATGAAAGCTCATCTGACGCAGAAAGGCGCCAGGCTGACCAAATTCGGGCACAAAGCGGGCTAGAAGCTGACCATGCGATCACCAACTCCTTTGATCCAGGTGGTTTGGAGCGCTCTTTGGGAGAGCTTAAAACAATCCTCAACGACCTCTAGGCTGATGTGCTACAATTTGCTACATGAATACCAAATATTTCTTATTGCCATCGATTGTCTTTATGGCCTTAGTGGCAGCTGGTTGCGGAAGCCAAAAACCTCCGCCAAAGGCGGATCAGCCTCTGGCTGAAACAATTGTCCAACCAAAAACGGACGATAAGCTGGCCCAGGACACTGCCTTGAGCAATCCAGCAACTATTTATTGCTTGCAACAAGGCGGCAAATTTAACATGCGCAAGTCATTGGATGGCTCAACCGAAGGGCTTTGCACTTTGTCGGACAATATCACCTGTGAAGTCTGGGCTTATTACAAAGGTGATTGCCCGGCTGGAAGCAAACGTAAAGCTGAAACTTCAACCAGCACGCAAGCTGTGACCACAACGGATATGACCGTAGAAGCACCAACATCAACGGAACCGACAAATATTCGCCAGGACTCAAAAGATTCTAAATTGGAGCTATCGGCTGAACCTGGCGAACCCGGAGAAATAGTTGTGAAGTGGAAAATGAACGGCTTGAAGTCAGATGCCTTCTTGGTCATGCTTTCCGGAACCCCAAATATCTCAGGTTATGGAAAATACAATCATGAATTGAATAATCCTGATTCAAGGTCATTTACTTGGACTGACTTGGTGGCGGGAAGGACTTATTATTTTAAAGTCTGCACCTACAAGGATAAAGAATGCATTGAGATGAGCAACGAGACACAAGCTATCGCACAATAAAGTATGCCAAACCTCCTTCTTTCTTATGATGACGCCAACATGCGCGGTGATTTGGCGGCTACAGAGCGTATTAGCCCCCAAGACCTCCACGCGGCACATGCTGCGGTCTTAAATCTGCATAAAGACAAAGAACAGGGGTGGTTAGAAATCTTAGATGACAAGCAATATTTAACAGAGATCGACAGTTTGGTTAAGAAGTTCTCGAAATTCAAGAATTGCCTGGTTTTAGGCATCGGCGGGTCAGACCTTGGTTCAAGAGCAATACTGGCAGCCATGAGGGATAACGGAAAAAAGACTAAACTTTGGTTCGCAGGAGATACGACTGACCCCGAAGAAGTCTCGCGGGTTTTGGACGCCATGCCTTGGGATAAGACCTGTATCAATGTCATCAGCAAATCAGGTGGGACATTGGAAACAATGGCCGCATTTTTTGAAGCAAGACAGAGATTAATAAATAAGGTCGGTGCCAAAAAGGCGGCTGAAAGGATTATCTGCACCACTGACCCAGAGAAGAGTGATTTGCGAGACTTGGCCATCAGCAAGGGTTACTCGCTTTTGTCTGTCCCGCAAAATATCGGGGGACGTTTTTCGGTGCTGACGGCTGTTGGGCTTTTCCCATTAGCTTTGGCCGGCATTAACGTCAAAAGCCTGCTTAAAGGCGCCATCGCCACTCGCGATGACTGGATGAACCACCAAGGCACAACCCACGCCATAGACCGTTTTGCGGCTTGGCAGGTGGCACATGAGACTCGCAAAAAGAGAAACATGCACATCTTGTTTGCCTATGCTGCGTGTTTGGGCCCAATGGCCAACTGGTGGCGACAACTTTGGGCAGAATCGCTTGGCAAAGCAGTCAGGAAAAACGGCCATCCCAACCATTTTGGGCCAACTCCAATCGTAGCCATCGGCCCGACAGACCAGCATTCGCAACTTCAGCTTTACCAGGATGGACCTGATGACAAGATCTACACCTTCCTGACCTCTGCGACATCCCGTTCAAAAATGAAAGTACCGGTAGGCGCTAAATCTTTCGGCCCGATGTCGAACGCAGCAGGTCGGTCGTTTGAACAACTCTTACAAGCCGAAGCCCATGGCACAATCAATGCCTTGCTTGATGTTAAAAGACCCCTTGGCGTCTTAGATTTAAAAAAAATCAACGAAGAATCAGTCGGTGCTTTGATTGTTTTCTTGGAAATAGCTACGGCCATAGCCGGCGAGCTTTACGAAATCAATGCCTATGACCAGCCGGGCGTAGAAGCCAGCAAACGCCGTGCCCGCGAACTCTTGACAAGGCAATAATGGGATATTTTATGGTTAGGATGTATAATGCAGACAAATTAAATTTTTCAATTGTTAATTTTTAATAGTTAGTAAAACTATATGCCAGCCAAAAAGAAAGCCGCATTACATAAATCACACAACGGCATCATTGCCGCCGGTCTATTGGCCGGAGCAGCTTTGGGCGTAGCCACTGCTTATTATCTCAAGACGCCTAAGGGCAAGAAAATGCTCGATAAGGCGGAAAAGAAGGCACTCGCCTTACAGCAGAAGCTCATGACCGAGTTGAGCCAAACCAAGAAGTTGACCAAGGAACGCTATGCCGAGATCGTAGAAAGGCTCATGGCTTATTATGCCAAGACCAAGGATATCTCAGCTTCTGAAATGCCAGAGGTTAAACAATATCTCATGAGCAAATGGAAGCAGATCGAAAAGGAATACAAGTCGGTCTAAGCTTGTAATCGAAATCAAAAGAGCTGACTCATTGTCAGCTCTTTTTTTGTTTAATTTTTACTTTTCTTGAAAGTTATCTTGTCTCCTTTGGCGCTGACTTCGATTTTATCACCTTCGTTAATTTCGCCTTCGATGACTTTGAGTGACAACTCGTCCAAGACTAAATCCTGGATAGCACGCTTAAGCGGACGGGCGCCATAAGC
>JAQULH010000023.1 GCA_029004215.1 Patescibacteria group bacterium
GCGACATGCTCAATTATTTAAATTCCAGCCACACTCCCCTGGTCATGATCCTGAATAAAGTCGATAAACTTTCCAATTCTGAATCAGCTGACCTGGTGAGCACGCTCGAAGCGGCTTATCCCGGCATCAAACTTATCTTACACTCAAGCATCACTGGCAAAGGCCGCGGTGAGATACTGGAAACGATTTCAAAAATATCTATTGACTAGCTTTAGCCCTTGTCGCATGATTTTGCAGTCATCAACAAGGAGGTTGGCGATGATGCAGATACTCCGTTCCTTCTGGGTTCATAACCAAATCTTCTACGTGGTCATCAGGTTGGCCTTCAAGGGCTTCCTTGTTTGGCCGTCTTGGAGCGGCTGGGGAGTCGTTCTGGACTGGCCGTTCGGCAAATGGGAAAAGCAGCTCGATTGGCTCAGGATCTTCCTGAAAGAGCATCTCCCCGAGACCTACCTCATCCACGGTCCAACCCATGCTGCTGGCGGAGCCATGGTCGTGTACATCTGGAGGCAAGACGACGTCCGCGCCATTCAACGTCTCCATGAATGTGTTGAGGAATCTAACTCCGGTTTGAATCTAGAACCGGCACGGACCAACGCAGAGCTGGCAATCTCGTAGTGAATCCTGAGGGAGGAGAAAATGGGTTCAACTGATACGTCCCCCAACGAGCTGTTGCCTACAGCACCCGCTGACACGCTGATGCTGTGTGCGTACGAAATCCCGGAGAGGCTCTACATCGAGATCTGCGGGCAGCTGACGATTGGCCCAGAGAAGCTCATTGTCCTCGGTCCATCTGAAGCGTATATGGGTCGCAGACTTGACCCGAACCGCAAAGAAACCGGATTCGAAGGATGCATTGGCTTCCGCTGGCAAAGCGACCTCGCCGAACTCGTGGTCTGGGCCCGGTTCCCTGAGCCTAACTCAGCGGACGCTGTGCTCAGAATCGTGGCCACGCCTGACAGGACTTCTGGCAAGAGCGGATGGAAGGCAGAGGCCAAGCTCGACCACAACCTAAAAGCGGATGATCCGGCAGTCATCTTGAGCGCACTCATCCTGATGCGCATGCGCGAACTGCTTCTCGACCCGTGTCCTATTCCGCCTGCGATCCGCGACGGACAACCACACTGAGCCGAACCATGTGCTTGGCAAGCACATGACTCCCCCGCAACCTGCGGGCTTTTCTTTTTATGATTGACAGAATGACTGTTCCATGTTCTACTTAGTACGATAGAAGTCTCGGGCGTTATACGTCTGGGACTTATTTTTATGAAACACTTTTCAAACTGTAAAATACTGAAAACGGCTCCTGTTCCGCGATTATTCTTATTGGTCTTTTTAGTAACAATTTTATCTTTTTTCCAAGTTTCAACTGCTTTTGCTGCAGTCAAAATACAAAAGTCGGAAGCACATCTGATAATTCCCAGAATCAAGGTCAATGCCGTCATTAAGGATATGGGCCTAACGCCGGAAGGGGCTATGGCGATCCCCGCTAATCGTGTCGATGTAGGATGGTTTAGCCTAGGAACGCGCCCGGGAGAAATAGGGAGCGCCGTTATTGGAGGGCATAATCGCTGGGATCAAAAGGTGGCCGTATTCGACCATCTTAACAGGCTTAAAAAAGGCGACATCTTGTCTGTCGTGGATGCGAAGGGCATCTCAACTTCCTTCGTAATACGGGGAATGCGAACATATGATGCAACAGATATCAATTCCGGTATTTTTGCGTCTGAAAGCGGTATCCACCTCAACCTGATCACCTGCAGCGGCTTTTGGAATCCAATAACAAAAAGTTATACAACGCGCTTAGTGATATTTACCGATGCCATCCAAATCGCAATAAAATAGCATTCAACTACCTGCCCTTCAGTTCCCAACTTTGTCAGCAAAAATTACCAGACGTTTTGAATAGAGTTTGGAGACCCTGTCCCAAACTCCGGCACAAGTGACGAGATTTAAATGAGATTTTCCATCCTTTGAGAGGAAAACGTCCGAAGCGTCTTCTTTAATTCCGTATGCGTGGCTTTTACGGACAACAAAAGACGTGCTTACTCCCTGATCATCCTGCACTATTATTTTATCGCCAGGTTTTAGAGCCTTCAAACGCGCAAATACGCCAGTTGCGCCATACCACCAGTTTACATGACCGGCTATGACTGCACTTCCCTTTTCTCCGGGCTTGGGGCCTAACATATACCAGGCTGCATCACTTGGAATCTTTGGTACCCCCATCGATCCATCTGGCGTGAGGCCCACAGAACGAATCGCTGCGTCGACACGAATATTTGGAATCTTAAGACGCACAGGTAGGCCTTTTGTCGCCTTGGTATTTACATTAAGCTTTTGGCCTTGGATGGCGAGGTTGATCAGAGCCTGATCCTGCGGAAACGGATCAGCATAAAAACCGAGTGCGATCTTAACCGAAGCGAAGCCGAACAAAATAAGCACGGCCAAAATGTAGCCTGCTGGGGCAACCAGTGAATAGGTACGCTTAGCAGTGATGCGACTATTATTCTGAAGAGCCGGACGAGCAATCGTCCGGCTCTTTGCCTTTGTCTTTTTTCTTTTAACAGTCTTGCCTAGGATAAATTTTTACGTTGGGTTAAGGCAAACAAGAGCGTGGCTGCCACCAAAAGCCCTGCCAAGGCAATAATTCCAGCAAACAAACTGCCATTGGGACCAAATCCCGTATTGGGCAATTTAGGTGACGGGGCAGGTGGAGCTGGAATCAGGGCCGGGGAAAGTACAACATTCGCGACGGAAACATCAGTAACCGTTAAGCCATTGGCATGGCCGGTAGCCGTCGCTGTATTGGTTGTGGTCACTTTCAGATCTTGCTGGCAAGTATAAGTCCATGTTTCATTGGTTTCCATTATGCTGTTACTGTTCGTATCGCCTAAAACCAATGTCAACGAGCTACACTTGTCGTCTGCAACCGTCACGTCAGTCAAAGCGACTGTGCCCGGATTGGTGACTGTGTAGGTATAGGTGACTAAACCTCCGGCAGCCGGCAAAACAACCGGCAACGGCTTTTTGATTATGTGGATCAACGGTGGGATCGGTGAACCTGCAACAACCACCGTGACAAGGGCTGTATCAATAGCCGTTAAACCGTTAGCATGGCCAGTGGCAATAGCGGTATTGGTCGTGGTTTGCGGGACGTTCGTGGTACAGGTGTATGTCCAAGTTTCGGTAGACTGAAGTTTCGAATCTCCATTCGTATCGCCGGCTACAAACGACACACTGCTGCATTTGTTATCGGTAACCGTCACGTCAGTCAAAGCGACTGTGCCCGGATTGGTGACTGTGTAGGTATACTTCACAGAACCACCATTAAAAGGCAGGGAGAGTGGGTTCGGCACTTTAACGATATGGATCAACGGTGGCACTACCGGCACGCCGACTATAACCTGCACGGGCATCGTATCAATGGATACCATGCCGTTCGCTTCACCTTGCGCAGTGGAATAGTTGATTGTGGTTTGTGCCAGTGTAGTGGCGCAGGTATAAATCCATGTCTCGGTGTTCTCAAGCCACCCATTAGTATTCGTATCACCTGATATATACTTAACATTATTGCATTTATCGTCCGCAACTTTTATGTTCGTCATGGTAACCAAGCCCGGGTTGGTAACGGTATAGGTATATGTGACTGGACCCGGGCCAGCTGGCAAAGCCAGAGGGTTCGGAACTTTTTTTATATTAATGATAGGTGCAATCGAACCCGGGGTGGGGCTAGGCGGGGGCGCAGCAGTGCATGTCGGACCGGAAATGGTATTACCAAGCAAGGATACTAAAGCGGTTCCTGCGAGAGCCCTGCCGTTTAAGGTAGCGCCTGTGCCAAAGGTGATGCTAGCGCCTGAAAGTATATTTCCTACGAATGAACTGCCAGCATCAAGACTGGCGCTACTGACAACACGCCACCATACATTGCATGGCAACCCACTACCCGTGAATACAACATGAGATGTGCCGGTAATAATCAGGTCGCTGGCCGACTTGAAGATCCAAACATCAGAAGCGCTGCCATTAAGAGTAAGTGTCCCATTAGTCAAATGAAAAGAGTTCGCACAATAAACGCCCGGAACGAGGGTCTCTCCAGCCAGTTCATGGGTAACCGCTCCATAGTCAATACCGCCGTCGCTTCCGCACGCCGGTACGGCCAGAGCACCAAAGGCAGTATCTTTATCATTCTTAGCCGTAAGTGCGGCGCCATCAGCGTCATGCAGGGTGCCTCCAAGGGTTACAGAGCCCCAGCCAGTGACATTGGGAGGGAGCCCAGCACCTGGGCTAATACCTACATCCCCGCTTATACTCGTGGAACCACTGTTGGTCACTGACGAACCGGCTAAAATTGAATAGCTGGCGGCCGTTCCAAGGCCCGGAGAAGTTGCCGCATGCGCGACAACAGGCGCTATTAAGAGAACGAACAGCAAAGCTGGAACGTATCTCATCTTAAAGAACAATTTCATACTCATAGCTTTTATCCCAAATATTTTTAGGGATAGATTAATAAAAGAAGGATTATAAATAACATTATAACACAAGCCACACTCAAACGTCTCTGAGTCAACATTTAGTTATCCACAACCGAAAGATTCAGCTATGAACCGATCTTAATCTTGGCTAAATTCGCATCAGTGATTCCAAGGCCGAGAAAACGCATGAGCGTGTAAGCCGCTGCCCCATCCTTCATGTATATGCGGCGACATTTCGTAGCATCAACATACCAAGCCTCGCCATGCTGTTGCACCTGAAGCAATATCCAGCCTTTTACCTTATTAGCCATGCTATTGGATGAACAGACACTGGATGAACTTTTCAATTCGTCCACGGTTGCCACACTTGGGATAGCCGCTAGATTTTGATCTGTGATTCCCAAACCAAAGTTCCTCATCATGCCATAAGCCACCGGCCCATCTTTCATGTAATACCGCAAGCCTGTGCCGGGATGTACGTACCATGCCTCGCCATGTTGCTGAACCTGCAACAAGATCCTCCCCTTAAGACCAACGGAGCCAGTCAGGCCGGATGTAGGCGTGGAAGGAGGCGCCGAACAAGCCAGCCTCATATTGACTCCAATGGTTGCGTTAAGGACTTTGACCGTGCCAACAACTGCTTTTGAATCGTCCACTACCAAGGTGTCAGATTGCGTAACGCCATCAATCGATACTTTGATCCTTACTTGGTGCTTCCATGAAGCATCTGAGCTTACGAACATAAACTTCGTGCCCTTACAATCCTTATAATCAACATCTACCACCGAGTCGTTATAGTCATATAACGGATTACGCGGATCAATTGTCGCATCCTCGAACGAGTAGCGCCTTATGCCCTCTCCTCGATCTGTCATGCGCACCCAGTCAGTGCCTGTGTGGCGTTCGGTTCCGTCCGGATTAACGATATAGACATCATATGTCAGCCTCGAGCAAACATCGCAACCCGCGGGAATTGGGGCTGTAGGCGTAGGAGTAGGCGTTACAACCGGTGTTGGTTCGCCTGATGTACCAGTGGTTCCTGCAATGTCGTTGTTCGTAATCGTGCAAGTCTTATTATCACCCTTGGCCAGCGTGATATTTCCGTTCTCAGCACAGTCCCCGCCCACCTTGACCGTATAGCCCGGGAAAAAATCCTCACTGACATTATAAGTTCCAACGTTTAAAGTATAGGCAGTTCCCGGTGAACCGACGCCGTGTTGCGGACTGCCTGAAACGTTTCCTGAACCGTTCATCACATGGACAATTGCGTCGGAAACAATTGCTTGGCCACCATCATCATTGATGACGACTTTGATGACATGCAGCGTGGCTTGGGGTTGTACTGTCCCCGGATTATCATCGTTTATCAGCCAACAAGTCTTGTTTTCACCCGGGGCAAGATTAATGTGGCCATTGGCATCACAGTCCCCACTAAACGTGACCGCATATCCGGAGTTAGTTTCTTCACTTACGACATATGAACCTGCTACAAGGCCGTATGTCCTACCTGGCGCATCAACTCCACTGGCTGGACTGTTGGCAACATCAGTCAGTCCCATGCCACCTGAGCCTTTGACGTGCAACATGAAAGAAGCAGCCGTCGCTGTACCGCCGTCATTGTTCACGACACGCTTAATGACATGCAGGGTGGCAAGAGAAGGGGCTGGTGGGATATACGCAACATCATCATTTATAATCGTGCAGGTTTTGTTATCGCCCGAGGCCAAAGTAATGTGGCCGCTGGCATCACAATCTCCGCTAAAACTCTGCGTGTATCCGGAATTCACGTCTTCGCTTACCACGTAGGTACCTGCGACGAGACTGTAAGCAGCTCCGGGTGATTCAACACCATTTGCCGGGCTGCCGGGTACGTCATTTGATCCCATGCCACCTGAGCTTTTGACGTGCATTGTAAAAGAAGAGGCTGTGGCTGTGCCGCCATCATTGTTCACGACATGCTTGATGACATGCAAGGTGGCGGGAGTCGGAGTCGGTTGGTTGCAGACCGGAACTGCAATGGAGTCAGATGAGGCCATGGAAACAGTCCCACTACCAACAGTCAACGCCCTACCCGACCAATGAACCGCGTCATTGACGTTTAAATTACCGTGTGAAAAAACCGTTCCGACAAACGTTGATGACCCGCCTAAGATTGAGGTAGCGCCAAAAACTGATGGGAGCCAAAAAACATCACAGGCTGAAGCATTATGTATCAATCTAACAACAGAGTTAGGGGCAGTTACCAACGGAGCTCCACCGAACCGGAAGATGTAAGTGCCTTGCCCATCCAGGGTAATTCCCGCTGCTCCTATAGTCACATTCATGGTCGCCATGCTCGTACAATATATCCCTGGCGGAAAAACTCCCGCCCCGCTTCCGACATCCTGCGCGGATAAATCAACAGAGTTACCAACAGGAGGAAAGGTGACTGCACAGGGAAAATTTGAATAATCCCTGAGAGCTACCTCCGCTGTTTGTCCGTCTGTCACTGCTTGGTTATAGACGCTGTCAGCCACATGCGTCGCGCCGCTTACCGTAGGCACGGCTGACGACCCTGTTGTTGTCGTGTAACCAAAATCTCCCGTAAGAGTTGGGCCGGGGTTGCCATTGCGCCCATAAGTGAAAGTAAGGATGGCAAATGGATCAGCCGCTCCGAGCGATGGCACTGCAGTCGCATGCGCAATTGGCGCTGCCAAGAGGACAAAGAGCACCGCTGGCAGGTATTTCATCTTAAGGAACAATTTCATACTCATAAATAGATGGTTATTGAGAGCATGGTAGCACAAACCTTCAATTGGTATAAACTATAAATATGTACGACCTCACAAAAGATGAGTTGCGTTTGTTGCGCGGCTTGGACTCCCCTTCCAAAGTCCAAGATTACTTGGACAAGATCCCCATCAACCACGAACCAGAAGGTGACACGTGCTTATCGCCGCGCCGCGTGATCCAAGAACGCCGCGCACATTGCATCGAAGGCGCCATGCTGGCTGCTTTGGCTTTTCGTCTCCACGGCCAACTGCCCCTGGTTCTTGATCTGACGAGCTGTAAGCGCGACTTTGACCATGTAGTCGCTTTGTTCAAGCGAAACAGATACTGGGGCGCGGTCTCCAAAACCAACCATGCTGTCCTGCGCTACCGCGAACCTGTTTATCGGACATTGCGAGAGTTAGTACTTTCTTATTTTCACGAGTATTTTGATGATTATGGATACAAGACTTTGCGCAGTTATTCTTTGCCCATCAACCTTTCGCGTTTCGATAAGTTAGGCTGGGCGACAAACGAGGATGATAACTGGTTCATTGCCGAACATCTGGCTGATGTCAGGCACATCCCTCTACTCACGCGATCCCAAATTTCTACCCTTCGCAAAGCCCATCCCACCGAGATAAAAGCGGGTGAAATCATCGAATGGAAGCCCTAGAGCTTTTTGGCGTCCAATCCTTTCTTAAATAGGCAGTTTAGAGTACACTGTCAGGCGTATGACAAATGTTACACAACTCGAACCTGGATTCTACGGATTGGGCATTGCACCCAAACTGTTGGAAGTCTTATGGAAACTTAAGTTTAAGACACCGACCCCCATCCAGTTCAAATCAATACCCATTGCCATTGAGGGCAAGGACATAATCGGCGTGGCACAAACCGGCACTGGTAAGACCTTGGCTTTTGGCATTCCACTCATCCAACGCTTGGCCCAGACCAAAGGCCGCGGCCTGGTAATCCTGCCGACGCGCGAGCTGGCCTTGCAGGCAGAAGAGGTCTTTCGGTCGATCGGCGTCGGCATTGGCCTGCGCACAGCTGTCTTGATTGGTGGAGCTTCAATGCACATGCAGCACGAAGCCTTAAAGAGAAAACCACATGTCATCATTGCTACGCCTGGCCGGCTGTTGGACCACATGGAGCAAAGGACTGTAAACCTGGGAGATGTCTGCGTGTTAGTGCTGGACGAGGCTGACCGTATGTTGGATATGGGTTTTGCGCCGCAAATTAAAAAGATACTGCAAGCCCTCCCCCGCGACAGGCAGACCATGCTGTTTTCCGCCACCATGCCGCCCAACATAGTCAAACTGGCCAGTACCTACATGAAGCTGCCGGTTCAGATAGAAATCGCCAGGCCGGGTACCATGGCTGAAAAAGTGACCCAAGAACTTTACGTGGTTAATAAAGAGGACAAAATTCGCTTGCTCGACAGGATTTTGGATGACCACCGCGGTTCTGTGCTCGTCTTCACACGAACTAAGCACGGCGCCAAAAAAGTTGCCAAGTCAGTACGCGACATGGGACACCCTTCGGCCGAAATCCATTCCAACCGTTCACTGGCCCAACGGCGCGAGGCACTGGATGGTTTTAAGAACGGCAAATATCGGGTTTTAGTGGCCACTGATATTGCAGCCCGCGGTTTGGACGTCAAAAATATCGAGCTCGTGATTAACTTTGATTTACCTGACCAAGCCGAGGACTATGTGCACCGCATTGGGCGCACTGGCAGGGCCGGGCAAGCTGGCCAAGCCATTTCCATGGCCACGCGCGACCAAAGGAAAGAAGTTGAAATGATAGAAAGGCTGACCCGGTCTCACTTACCAGTCTCAAAATCACCCGAACTGCCAGCTGCACGCCCAGCTTCCCACGCCCCGTCCTTAAGGCAAGGCGGGTATGGCCAGCGTCCCTCACATCGGACACCACCCAAGCACTTCCACCGCCGTCGGAGGTAACTCTAGCGCAATACGCACATGCATACACTCCAAAAATGTGGTAAAATATTTTTGGAAGTTGTATGCCCACGTCCCATCAACACAACCACTTGTCAAAATGCGCTTACGTTGTTTCCGTGAACATGGGCTATGGCCATGAACGCGCGGCTTATGGCTTAAAAGAAATTGCCCACGGTGGAATAATTACGGCTAATGATTATCCCGGGATCCCAAAGAAGGATAAAAAGCTTTGGATACAAAGCCGCAAAGGCTATGAAGCGATCTCGCGCTTGAAACCCATCCCAATCATTGGCGACGTGGCGTTTGCCATAATGGATAAGATTCAGAAGATACCGGACTTTTACCCGCGCCGAGACCTTTCCAAAGAAACTTACCAGGTCATGCAAACTTATTACATGATCGAGCATCTTCACCTCTGCAAAGATTTGATTGATAAGTTGGCAAAAAAACCTTTACCCCTTGTTTGCACCTTCTTTATCCCGGCGTTTGCTGCCGAAGTTTTTGAGTATCCGGGAGATATCTATTGCGTGCTGTGCGATGCCGATGTTTCTAGGGCTTGGGTGGCTAAGGACCCAAAAAAGAGCCGCATTAAATATTTTGCACCCAACGGCAGGATTGTTGAGAGGCTTAAGTTGTACGGCGTACGCGAAGAGAACATCTACCTGACCGGCTTTCCCCTGCCCAAAGAGGCTATCGGAGACTTAAGCGGTAATATCATCCGCAAGGATATGATGGCACGTTTTTGTAACTTGGATCCCAACGGCATTTTCTTGAAGAAGTACCAACGCGTGATACAAAGCGAACTAGGTTCAAACACTTGTGAGATTAAACGCGACCATCCTTTGACAGTCATGTTTACGGTTGGCGGGGCTGGTGCCCAAAAACAATTGGGTATCGATATCCTGTCCAGCTTAAAACGGATTTTGGTGCGTGACGGTTTACGTTTAAGGTTAGTGGCCGGTACAAAAAAGGAGATCGCCGAAAATTTTTACTCTGCCGTCAAAAAATTAAAAATTACAAGTCTTTTGGGCAAAAAACTCTTTATCGACTACCATGCTGATCGGCCGACTTATTTCCGTGAGTTTACCAAGCAATTGCGCAAGACAGACATCCTTTGGACAAAACCTAGTGAAATGTCTTTTTATTGCGGCATGGGCTTGCCTATCATCATGGCGCCAACCATCGGGTCACAGGAAGATTTTAACCGTACCTGGCTGATGTACATTGGCGCAGGCATTGACCAAGGCGACCCCAAATACACCAACGAATGGCTTTTTGACTGGATTGCCAGCGGCGGCATTGCCCGCGCAGCCTGGAACGGCTACATGGAAGCCCCGCAACACGGCGCTTACCGCATTGAAGGTATTATCACTGGCACCAGGATGGACGTAGAAACACTGCCCATGATCGTCTAGCAAAAAAGTTATGGCCCACGAACACAATCACATGGCCCAAAACCATGCAGGGCATAACATGCAAAAAATGCCTGCCCGCCAAAGCCATGGTGCCGGCGGGAGCCACATGGATCATGGGGCTGCCATGACCGATCCACAGATGGCCAAAGAAATGGAAGCTGACATGCGGCGGCGTTTTTTGATTTCTTTTATATTATCCATACCAATCGTATTGATTTCACCCGTCGGCAAAAGCCTGTTTGGCATATCACTCCCCTCTTTTGTCCCGATCAACTTGGTACTTTTTATTCTCACAACACCCATAGTGTTTTGGACCGGTTCAATTTTTATCACCGGAACATACCACTCTTTGCGCAGCCGCAAGCTGGACATGTCCGTGCTGATAGCCACGGGCGTGCTCGCAGCCTATCTCTTTAGCGTTTTACTGACTTTTACGACTGGCGGTGAAACGTTCTACGAAGCGGCCGCCATGTTGGTCACTTTTGTGCTTTTCGGCCACTGGATGGAAATGCGTTCTCGCCGAGGGACATCAGATGCCTTGCGCGCCTTATTTGATTTAGTACCGCCCCAAGCCACTGTCTTACGCTCCGGCAAACAACTAACCATCCCAAGTGCACAAGTTGTCAAAGGCGATATCGTAATCATCCGGCCAGGAGATAAAATTGCGGTTGATGGCGAAATCATCGAAGGGACGACATCGATAGATGAATCCCTGGTCACCGGCGAGTCCATACCGGTCGTTAAGCAAGCAGGAGATAAAGTCATCAGCGGCTCGATCAACCAAAACGGCTCAATAAAATTCCGCGCCACAAAAGTAGGCAGCGAAACAGCGCTGGCCCAGATCATTAAGTTGGTTGAGACTGCCCAGAACTCCAAGGCGCCTGGCCAACGCTTGGCAGATAAGGCGGCGGCCATCCTTGTTATCGTGGCCATAGCTGTCGGCGTCATCACGTTTCTTGCTTGGCTGTTACTGGGCCATGCCAGCCTGATCACTGCCCTCACTTTTGCCGTCTCTGCCATTGTCATTGCTTGCCCTGATGCATTGGGATTAGCCACTCCGACGGCCGTAGCCGTAGGCACCGGGATCGGTGCCAAGCATAATGTTTTGATCAAAGATGCGACCACGCTTGAACAAGCATCTAAAATCCAAGCCGTTGTCTTGGATAAAACCGGGACGTTGACCGAAGGCAAACCCAAAGTGACGGAGATTAGCGTGGCCCCAGGGAATACTGAAGATGAAGTCCTGGGAGCGGCGGCTTCGGCCGAAAAGAAATCAAACCATCCGATAAGCAATGCTATCCTGGAAGCTGCCAAAAAACGCAACATCCCAGTCAGTGAAGATATCACAGATTTTGAAGCAATCGGCGGGCACGGAGTACGTGCCAAGGTCAAAGGCCAAGAAATTCTCGCTGGCACGGAAAAACTGATGAATGATAACGGAATTAAGTTGGATGTTTTGCAATCAGAGATCGACCGACTGCTTTCATCGGGTAACACCATCAGTATTATTGCCATCAATGGCAAAGTAGCCGGTGCCATTGGCGTTGCCGATCAACTTAAACCAACTGCCAAACGTGCAGTAGCCGGCCTGCAAGAACTCGGGCTCGAAGTGGCCATGATCACGGGCGACCATGAGCAGGTAGCTAAGGCAATAGCCAAAAAACTTAAAATCAAACGTTTTTTTGCCCAAGTCCTTCCTGAAGACAAGGCTAAATATGTAAAAAAACTCCAAAAGGAAGGTTTATTTGTTGCCATGGTCGGCGATGGAATAAACGACGCACCGGCCTTAGCGCAAGCCGACATAGGGATTGCTATTGGAGCCGGGACAGACGTGGCGATTGAAACGGCTAATATCGTGCTCATGCGCTCCGACCCGGCGGATATCCTTTTAGCCATCAAACTATCCAAGGCAACTGTGGTAAAAATGAAACAGAACCTCTTTTGGGCGGCGATTTATAATTTACTGGCCATCCCTGTAGCAGCCGGTGCCTTTTATCCATCATTTGGTTGGATGTTGCGACCCGAAGTCTCGGCCCTGCTCATGTCAGCATCATCCATCATCGTTGCAACAAATGCCGTGCTTCTGAAACGAATTGAAAAGAAGCTAACAAACTAAAAATGGGTATCTTTATTTTTTTGAAATGTACTTCCAGAGGGCGACGATTCCCAAGATCATCAAAATCCAGAATAGGATCATCGTAATGCCGCCCAAACCATAACCCATCATGCCGTAATAATAGCCCATCATAATATTCGAGTTGTTTAAGGCCGATGATTTTCGGCTTATGTGACTATTATACAATAAAAATAAGGATGGCACATTGTACCATCCTTATTTTTGTAATTTTGTTTTTACATGCCTGAACTGGCTTTCGCGAACAGCAAGAAGCCGAACAAGAACACAGCTGTCATGACGAAGGGCGCGAAGTCTGAAATCCAATTACGCTTGTCCGGCTTGAAGCCGCGCAAAAGCAATGAATTGGCAACAACGGAAACAGATGACATGGCCATGGCCAAGCCGGCTAATTCCGGGCGCAGGATTAAGCCGAGTCCGACAAAGACGCGGGCTGCGATCGGGATGCCGATTACGTTGTAGAACAGAGCAAAGAACATATTTTGCTTGATCTTGCTCATGGTGGCGCGTGAGAGCTTGATGGCTGTCGCCACATCGCGCAAATCATTCTTCATGATCACAATGCCGCCGGTTTCCATGGCAACGTCCGTGCCAGACCCCATGGCAATACCCAGGTCAGCTTGCGCTAAGGCCGGTGCGTCATTAACGCCGTCCCCTACCATGGCAACAACCTCGCCTGATTGCTGTATCTTACGGACTTCTTGAGCTTTGCCTTCAGGCAAAATGTCTGAGAGGACATTTTGGATGCCAACTTGCTTGGCAATGGCCTGAGCAGTGCGTCCATTGTCACCCGTAATCATGTAAGTCTCTATGCCCATGCGTTGCAACTCTTTGATGGCGGCCTGAGATGTTTCTTTGACAGTATCTGCCACGGCAACAACGCCGACAATCGCCTCATTGGTGGCGAGGATCATGGCCGTCTTACCCTGGTCTTCCAAGCGCGTGATTTTTCGCTCGAACTTATCAATCGGCAAACCAACCTTGTCTGCGATCAATTTGCGGTTGCCAAACCAATAGACGACACTGTCAATTTCTCCCGTCACACCGTGTCCAGGGACTGCTCGGAATTCGTTGACCTCTTTGAGAGCTATCGACTCTTCTTGTGCATAACCATAAATAGCTTCTGCCAAGGGATGCTCTGATTGGCGCTCCAAGCTGGCGGCCACTGCCATTACATCTTCCTCGTCCAACGTACCAGTCACCAACACATCAGTCACTTCCGGCTTACCTTTGGTGATTGTCCCGGTCTTATCGAAGATGATGGCTTTGACGGCACGGGCCCTTTCAAGAGGCTCGCCGCCTTTAATCAGGATCCCGTATTCTGCACCCTTACCTGTGCCAACCATAAGCGAGGTGGGCGTGGCCAACCCCAAAGCGCAAGGGCAGGCAATGACAATCACAGCCGTAAAAGCCATGAGCGCAAATGCCAAGCCAGCGCCAAGGAAAAAGAACCAGACAGCGAAGGTCACCAGGGCGATCCCGATGACGGCCGGAACGAACCAGGACGAAACCCTGTCTGCGAAGTTTTGAATGGGAGCCCGCGAACCTTGCGCCTCTTCTATCAACCGGATGATTTGGGCCAATGTCGTTTCACTACCGACCCTTGTAGCCGTAAATTCGAAACTACCTGTTTTGTTGACAGTTCCACCCGTCACTCCGTCCCCGGCATTCTTTTCAACCGGCAGGCTTTCGCCCGTTACCATTGATTCGTCAACAGATGACGAACCGCTGACAATGACTCCATCTACCGGTACCCGCTCACCCGGACGCACGACAACGCGGTCATCATGGATCACTTCGTCAATCGGAATATCGATAGTCTGTCCATCGCGCACGACGCGCGCTGTTTTTGCCTGAAGGCCCATCAGTTTACGGATGGCTTCGGAAGTTTTCCCTTTGGTCCTAGCCTCCAGCCATTTGCCCAATAACACGAAGGTAATCAGGAAAGCCGCCGTCTCAAAATACATACCTTCGATCTTACCGCCGCCAAGTCCTATCAGGGATTGGTTGGTTACCGCATAAATGACAAAATTAACCAAACTGTAGATGTAAGCAGTCGAAGTGCCAATGGCAATCAGGCTGTCCATGTTAAAGGCTTTCATGCGAAGCGATGACCACATACCCTTGTAGAAGCCGGCTCCCAGTATGAACTGGACAGGAGTGGCCAGGATCAGGGAAATGATGCCTATCCAAGGCTTGAAAACCATCGACCCCGGCAGCCATGGCAAAAAGTCCGTAGCCATGAAGTACAGCATGGGCAAGCTCATGATGCCCGCCACGATAAACTTTTTCAGCCATGACCCTACCTCCGACTCCCGTCTCCTAGCCTCTAGCTCCGGGTCTTTCTTTGATTCTTCTTCAGCTTTGTAACCCGCTTTTTTCACAGCCTCAATCAGGTCATGGACGCTAACGTCTTGGTTGACCTGGACCATGGCTTTTTCAGCAGCAAAGTTGACATTAGCTAGTTCCACGCCTGGAACTTTTTTCAAGCTCCTCTCGATCAAACCGGCGCACGAAGTGCAATGCATGCCACTGACCACCAAATTGACACGACGATTAAGGCTATTGCTTTTGCTGGCCACGATCGGGGTAGCATCACGCGTTGCAATGGGTTCTGATTCACCTTCTGTTTCCAAGATAAGGGTCACTTTGACCTTGTTAGAGCCATTGATACGTCTTGTCATGACCACCGGTTCGTCGTTAATTATTTCTTGTTTTTTCATAAGTTAGGGATAGCGGAATAACCTGTTCCTCCTAATATCTTATCGATCTCTTTCATTTCGATTGGCCTTTCGGCATCAATCTCAGTTTCACCGCCAAGGCCCTTAACCCTGACTTCATGCACTCCCGGGATATCCTGGAGCAGTGCCTCTGTCAGTTTAATGCAGGATGCGCAGTGAAAACCTAAAACTTTCAGCTTAATAGTTGTCATAAGTCATGTTAGGTTAATTTATTCGACGATTACCTGGCCGCGAGGTACGCCCATGGCGCAGGTAATATCGTAGGAACCTTTAGTGGTAGCTGTGAACTCAATTGTCATCGGGCCTTGGCGCAGTGCCTGGACTTGATTATAGAGTCCGGGAATCGTAATGGTGCTCATGCAACCCGATCCATTCTCCTTAGCGTCGATCTCCAGACGTACAAGCTGGCCAACCTTGACCCTGAAGGTATTTGGTTGAATGTCATTCGTTGTATCGTAAGTCAACTTGAATATTTGAGGAGTTTGGACGTCCGGTGCTGCTGACGGTGCAGGAGCAACTGACGGCACGACTGGGGCGCGTGATCCGCCGCAACCTCCGCAACCGCCTCCGCTGCCGCCGCAGGACGAGCCCGTTGTCTTGGCAGGAGCTGAGGCCGTTCGCATGAATGGCGCATTGGTCGCTTGGCCGTAAGTGCCATCTTTGGCAACAATGAATTCACCGCGGTACATGCCCATCGAACAAGAGAATGGGATGTTACCGGATTGGTTGGGCGTAAAGCGGAAGACGTTGGCCCCAGGACTCAAGACCGTGTTGATGCCGATGGCCGATGCAACCAATGACCTGGCGCAACCGCTTGCCTGGTTATTTATTTCCCAACGGACCGGAATGCCTGTCCTGACCACCAATTCATTTGGACTGTATCCGCTGTCAGTGACAGTCATTTTGACTACCTGCTCGTTAGTCGCCGTGTCTATGACCGAAGTAAACTTCGCGGGTTTGCTTGACCAGCCATTGTCCGGCAATCTCAACCCTGCCAAAGCAATGCCATTGCGCAGGTTCATGATACCCAGGACGATTACCAAGGCGCCGGCTACCTTGAAGATGAACTTGCCTGTCGAACCTTTGAACGAAGTCGTCGCCAGCCCAAAGATTAACAATCCCGGCACAGTGCCCAAAGCAAAGGCGCCGAGGATTGTCGCACTGGCCATGAAACTTCCAGTCGTCAAAGCATAAGCCTGTAAAGCTTGGGTAAACCCGCAGGGCAGGAAGAAGGTGGCTCCACCCATTAAAGCAGGCATCCAGGCCCCTGATTTCTGGGCTTTATCCATCACACCGTGGGTCAATGCTTTTGGCGTGCCAGGCAGATAGCGACGGATCGAGGCTGGCAAGAGATGCAACATGTCTAAGCCTACCAGAATCATGTAGGCGGCAGCTGCAGCTAGGATCAACGATGTGGTGGTTGATGAAAAAGCCAACCTGGCTCCCAACCAACCCAATACGCCGCCTAAAAGCGCATAACTCATGACGCGTCCGGTCAAAAACATCAGCACGGGCGCTGCGCGCGAGCTTAATCTGTTTGATGCTTGGGCCACACTGGCAGTGCTTGAGATCAACAAGCCGCTGACTATTGCCAAGCAGGATGAGACAGAAGCTAAGACGCCGAGAAACAAGGCTGTGCCAAAACCGACGTTTTCCGTAGCGGCATTGCCGGATATCAGACCTCCCAAACGCGTAATGATCCAAGCTAAGCCAATAGCTAACGCAAACAAACCAGCCAATTCAGACCAGCTTGGTCTTTTCCTTGTCTCTTGATCGACGGGTGCTTCTTTCAGGACTTGATACTTCTGGTCCAGTAACGACTTCTGTAATTCATCTTTTTCAATTGACCTGTCTGAAGAGATTGTTACTGTTCCGTGGGCAGCATCAGCTTTTACGTCCTTGATTCCATCTAATCCTTTCCAAGACCTCTCAACCAGAACCTCGCAACTATGGCAAGTCATGCCTGCCACGTGCACTTCGAATTCTTTATTCTCCATAATGTCTAACGTTAAGATTCAATTCAAAAAGAACTCTTCCGCATCTAAACTAAATGCGGAACATAACGTTAGGCTACTGAATCTTTTTTGGGATGCAAAATGCCCTGGCTAAAAGCATAGGCCAAAGGCGGTGATGTAATTGAAATGGGAATTTCTGACCGATTCTTTTGGTTTTGATCAATGGCAACTTCTGCTCCCTGGCCAACCGGTATTAGCCTCAAGGACACTAAATGCTCTATTCCGATCGGGTTTATACTTTGCCAGAAAACCAAAGGGTCAGCTTTTGAATATTTTTCATTCATCTGAAAATCCACTACGCCGGCCAAAGGGCAACCGCTATCAAAACCACTGACCAGCATCGTGTCAGCTTGCATGCCGTGAT